>NZ_QFGB01000004.1:0-151544 GCF_004369245.1 Pelotomaculum sp. FP
GCAAAACATATATTGTGCAATTTTTAAGTTTTTCCAAACAAAAATTGTGCAAATTTTGCAGTTTGAATAGAAATTTTAAGCCTAATTATTGTGCAAATCGCTAGGACAAAGATTCTGCAAAATTACATGTTGTCTTTGGAGGGAAAGAGCAGCGGAGCGATCTCTATCATGTCGTTTTTGCTAAGGATTACGGCACGCTCGATGATGTTTTGCAGCTCACGGATGTTGCCCCGGCCAGTCGTAGTTGACAAGCAGCTGCATATCGCAGTCGCTTATTGAGGGCACGGTTCGCTTATATATGTTTTGAGGAGGCCCAGTTCGACGACAAGGGCAGGATGCTCAATCCGTCCTTCCGTGACTACCGTTTCCCGACCGCGCTAGATATGCCGCAGGTTCAGACCATCTTATACGGCGGTCCCGATGAGGAAGGCCCCTTCGGAGCCAAGGAAGCGGGCGAGGGCACCACGGCTCCAGTCGGGCCGGCTATTGTCAACGCTATCAACAGAGCCACAGGTCTCAAGTTCCACGACCTGCCTGTTACCGCTGAAAAGGTATGGCACGTTATCAAGGAGAAGAAGTCTGCAGAGGCTGCCAACCGATAATATCGAAAAAAGAGGAAACCCGTTGTAAAAATCATTGCTATTATTGACACAGGACAGGGGGACAGATGGCCGAACCAGGAATAAAGATAGAGCTGGTTGAGAAGCGGCAGAGCTTGCCGTGAAGGAAGCGCCTTTCATGCGACGGCAATTTTTAAACCGGAAGAAAAAGGCGGTTATTCCGTGAACTTCCCGGATATTGAAAGCTGCTATACACAAGGGGATGACTTGCAAGACGCTTATGATATGGCAGCCGATGTATTATGCTTAATGCTGTATAATTTTGAAGAAAACAAGGCAGCTATTCCACCGGCATCCGACCCTAATGATATAAAGGTTCAAGATGGTTGTTTTGTTTCTTTGGTGGGTGCTGACACTATGGAGTATAGACGCTTCTATGACAACAAGGAGTGAAAAAGACGCTTACGCTTCCGCAGTGGCTTAATACTATGGCAGAACGTGAGAATATTAATTTTCCGCAGATCTTACAGGATGCATTAAAGAAACGCTTGAAAGTTTAATTTATCTATCATTGCAAGGGTGTTGTTTCACCCTTGTTTTTATATGCTTCTACTTACCTTTATCTATGCGGCTATATTCAACCCTGGCAGAATCACAGAGCTGGGAGTTAGGCCAAAAAAAAGACCCATCTTTCATTTTTAGAAAAAATTACGTAATTTAAATAACTCACATTGACATTACGTAATTTACGTAATATAATGTAAGCGTAGACAGGAGGTACATATAAGGTGAAGCGACGGGACTTAATAAAAAAGCTAGAAGCTAACGGTTTCCGCGAAATAAGGGATGACGGAAATCACACCATCTACAAGGCCCCTGATAAGCGAGCCGTACAAGTCCCGAGACATCGAGAAATCAACGAAAACACAGCCAGACAAATCCTGAAGGATGCGGGGTTAAAATAAATCCCGCCACCTTTGGGTGTTATATAAAGTAAATTAGAAAGGGGTAAAAACCTTATGGAATATGTTTATCCAGCAATCTTTGAACAAAATAGCGATGGTAGTTATACAATTACCTTTCCTGATTTACCAAGCTGTATCAGTGAGGGAAAATCTCTAGGTAATGCTATATATATGGCTCAAAGTGCTTTAACGCAATGGATTGAATATTTACTAGAAGAAAAAGAGAGCGTTCCAAATTCCAGCGATATAAAAAACATTACTACTTCTAAAAACCAATTCGTCAGTCTTGTACGGGCTGAATTACGCGATAATCGTGCAGTACGCCGTACAATCAGTATACCCGGATGGTTGGACGTAAAAGCAGCTGATGCTGGCATTAGCTTGTCCAAGGTGCTTCAGGATGCACTAAAAGAAAGATTAGGCGTATAAATATATAAATTATTAAATACGGCTTAAAAATGGCTCTAAGATGGTGGTACATGCGGCAGCACAAGCCCAGGGCATTACCCATAACAGGCCTGTCTCAGTAATAGGGCAGACCAGTAATATGAAATTAGCCCGGTTATAAGCCGGGTTTTTCTGTGCCATTATTGAGGAAAATATTTTCCCTATTCGGAGGAGCTGAAGTTTAGCCAGGGAAAGACAAATTGTTAGTAGAGGCCTTAAATTCGTTCCACGTTAGCGATTACCACTTTTGGTTGATACCGGTTATAATCATTTATTATTTCAAAATCATCCCAGAAGTAGCTTTAACAAAGCTCTAACTTTGTCACTTACTCCAAGTTCGAAAAGGAAGATGCTTTGGTGTACGAATGCCTGGGTGCGAAGATTGCTATAACATGGAAACAGTTGGAGTAAAAGAAATTATGTAAAAATAGTATTTGTTATTTCTAGTAAATAAGGGTGCATTTATTGTACTTTGAATCTCAGGATTCACCATGGCAATCATACTTGCCTCCGCCAAAGAAAGATAACTTAGACATCTTTCTACTAGATTGCTGTAAAATCGTTCATGAACTTCACACTTCCCACTTTCTCTAAGGCCTTGTCAATTCCCTCTTTTATAATGTCTTCATGTTGTAATAGGCCGTTAATAACAATACTTTTTTCTTGCACCAGATCAATTTCTTCCCTTGAATCTAATAACTTAATAATTGGCCTGAGCGGTAAGCTTGGATTTAACCTGCAGACTCTGCCAACAAAGCCATTACTCAACCTTACTATTGAACCAATGTTGTAAGGCACAATGCATTTCAGAAAAGCTTCCACTACACTTTGCTCAAACATCATGTTGCCGGAAGCCATGATCATTTCGTAGACCTCGTGCGGCGGCATGGCTCTCCTGTATATACGGTCAGTAGTGATGGCGTTATAAACATCTGCAACTGCGCAGATAACAGACATTTCAGCGATTTCCTGTCCCTTAAGACCGCGTGGATAACCTGAGCCGTCATATTTCTCATGATGGTCCAAGACTATGTTGGCGCTTTCGGGGTCAATATCTTCATTGTTGTCTAAAAGCATTTTGTACCCGTATAAAGGATGCTTTTTTATCTCACTGAATTCGTCTGAGTTTAATACCCCCGGTTTATTCAGTATTTCCGGCAATACTTTGGTTTTCCCCAGGTCATGCAGCAAACACCCTGTCCCCAACTGAAGGAGTTTATCCTTTTTGTAGTTCAACCTGATGCCTAACATTAAAGAAAGTGTACATACGTCAACTGAGTGAGCGTATGTATACATATCTGCAGAGCAAATTTCTGTAAGATTTCCAATGATTTTTTTACCACTGATAATTTCATCAATCAGCATTTCCACTTGATTCGTAATGTTCTTAATACTAATCCGGTTTCTGTTCACCATTATCTCATGCTGCACCTTTTTCATGACACTGCAACGCACTATGTCTTCCAGCGCATCACTAAAATCCTCCTCGAACCCGCTATCTATATTAACCGTTAATATCCCGTGACGCCGCAGAGACATGATATATTGTGTTGTCAGGGTTGTCCCCCTGTTTAAGAGTGTCTCTCCGTTACGTCCGTATATCGGGCGGGCCAGCCTCATCCCTGTTTCTATGAATTTTGTGGAAATCCTCATGACAATCGTCTCCTCAAAATGAACTATATCTAAGTGCAGATGAAAGGCCTGGTTTTTAGTTTTATAAATAGCTTACTTATCTTACAGCTGACTCTAATCCAAACGGAATATGACGTTTATTTTTTTAAGATAAAAAACTATTAAAGCTTCAAATTTCGCTAGTAAAGATTGTTTTAGAAATACAATAATAGTAAATTAAAAATCTGTCCAGGAAAATAGTCCCATTTGTTAATATATTAAGTATCTGCAGGAAATAAAGCTTATTAATGGAAATTATGATTTTATACATATTTGTGAGTCAATGAGACAAAAGGGGGATAACAATGGAAAATCTCTGCAGTTAACGACCGCGGTTTTAAAGTAGTCAGTATAGTTGGGCGTCTGGATACTGTCACCGCGCCGGATTATGACAAACAATGTGCGGTATGGGGTTGCAGCGGAGATGGAAACATCATCGTAAGTTTTGCAGTAAAAATCATAGACACTCACCTTGCAATGTATAAATAAACTCACCCTCAACATTTTAAAGGGTGAGTTTTTATTTATGCCCTCTAGTTCACGAATTTGTATTTATATACAAGGGCGCCTTCAAATGTTTTCTGTAACTCATAATTAGTTATTTGTTCTGCTTTGGTTTTCTGATATTTATTATACTATCCAATACCCTTTATAATTCCATTAATTTTAAAATAATATCATTTCTGTGATTGTTTAACTTCAGATGGAAGGAAAATTAAGATAAAACAGAGAATTAATTTATTAAAATTTGGAATATGGAAATTATTGCATTATGGCCTTCATCTGAAGTCGACCGGAGGAGAGAAACCAATCCTGATGGAATTTTTGACGGACGGCTAATTAAGAGGTGTGATTATTGCATTTTAATAGTTTGAGGCCAAAATTTATATTTGTTACCTGCTTAATTTGTCTTACCTGCCTGTTTATCGTGTCCCTGGTAAGCTATCTTGTCTCGTATAAAATAGTAAAAAATGAAGTCAATCAAAAAGCTCTTGAATCGGTGATGAAGTATGCTAACCAGTTCAACAGCTGGTTTGTTGAGCAGGGCAGTATTGTGAACAGCATCGGCGAGGATCTTGAGATCAACGGTGATTTTAGCGACGCGTATTTGCTTTATTACTTGTCCAGCAAATTGAAGCGACAAGAGACATATGTTATTGATTATTATATGGGTTTTCCTACCAGAGACCGGCCATTTATCGATGGTTCCGGCTGGCTTCCCCCAGCGGAGTTTGATTGCACTACAAGAAAATGGTATAAAGGCGCGTTGAAAAATGATGGATTGGTTTATACTACGCCATACCTTGACGCCAGCACCAAGAAGATGATATTTACCATATCCAGACCGGTTAAGCAAGATGGAAAGCTTATTGGAATAGCGGCCGCGGATATACTGGTGACTGATCTGATGCAGCTTGCCGAACAGTCAAAAACAGAGGAGGCCGACTATGCGTTTTTGTTGGATGACCAGCAGAACTTTCTGGTGCATCCGGAAAATAGTATTCAACCTAAGCCCGATGTTCTGGAGAAAGCTGACAGCGTTATGGGCGGGCTGTATCTACCGCTCGTTGAACAAATTAGAACCGAAAATTATGGCATAGTGGAACTGGTGGATTATGACGGGATTAACAGGTTTTTTGTTTTAAGTCCCATTGAGTCTACCAACTGGACCTTTGGCGTTGCCATACCAAAATCCCAATATCTAAAAGCCATAGACAAGCTGTGGCTGGGGTTTGCAACCGCCCTGGTTGTTTCTCTTGGTATTGGGGTCCTGGTTATTCTGTTTTTCATCAATACCTTACTAAAACCTATAGTAAAGCTTAAAGAAGCAGTGAACAGATATTCGCAGAAGGATTTTAGCAGCCGTTCTCCGGTTTTAACCAGTGATGAAGTAGGTGAGCTTAGCCGGAGTTTTAATATGATGGCGGATACTATTCAAGAATATAACCGGACCTTGCAGCAGCGGGTCGAGGAACGGACCAGAGAACTGCACGAAAAAAATGTGCGGATCATGCAAAGCATCGACTACGCGCAGAGGATACAGTCCTCAATTCTACCCGACCTGGAGGAAACCCTGGGCACAGCTGCCAAAGACTATTTCATCATTTGGAGACCAAGAGACATTGTGGGTGGTGATTTCTACTGGTGCAAGAGAAACGGCTCAAACCTGTATCTTGCCGTAGCTGACTGCACCGGCCACGGGGTTCCAGGGGCTTTGATGACGATGACGGCCAGCGCTATATTGGATAGGATAACTGATGATGCTGAAGGCTTTGGCCCGGCGTATATTTTGCAGAGACTCAATAAGCTCCTGAGAGAAACCCTGCGCCAGGATAATCCGGGCGCCCTAACCAACGACGGCTTGGATATCGGACTTTGCCTGATTAAACCGGCCGAAAACAAACTGATTTACTCGGGCGCCAGGCTTACGCTCTTCTATTGCCGGGATCCTGAAGTATTTGAAATCAAGGGTGACCGGCAAAGTGTGGGCTACAAGGAATCGAAAATTGATTATCAGTTTACCAGCACAGAGATAAGCCTGGCAGCAGTAACTGCCTGCTATCTGACCACTGACGGGCTATTTGATCAAAACGGCGGGGAAAGCGAACTCGGCTTTGGTTCCAAACGCTTCAAGGAAATAATTATGCAAAATCAAGCAAAACCCCTGTCTGAACAGAAAAGAATATTAAACGAGGTGTTGGATGAGTTCATGGGAGAGGAAAACCAAAGAGACGACATTACCGTGCTCGGGTTCAAGATTTAAGGGCCGGATGACTATAGAAATGGAAAGGAGATGGCCATTGTGTTGAAAGAAAGCCTGACCGATTTAAAAAGCAAACTTGTTGAACATGGTATTTTGTTGACTTTTTCAGGTCCATTCTCACAGGAAATCATTGAAGTTCTAGGTGAAGCAATTCAAAAACACATTATGTCGGATGATAACATAAAGAGCAATACCTTGAATGTTTTCTCGGTTTTTATTGAGCAGACCCAAAACATCAGAAATTATCTGGGCAGTAAGCGTTTTGAAAATGAACTGCCGAGTTTTCTTAACTCAGGCATGGTGACTATTGGGAAAGCCGGTGACCGTTACTTTGTAGCTTCCGGTAATATGAGTAAAAAGGAAGATGCCAGAGCGCTTGCTGACAGAATTGAGGAACTAAATGGCATGGATAAAGGGCAATTGAAAGCCGCCTATAAAAGCCAGCTGAAAAAATCAAGAATTGTTGTTGATGGGGAACCCGGCGGCGCCGGCCTGGGGCTCCTGGAGGTTGCCAGAAAAGCATCCGCGCCCATTGAGTGTTCGATAGTATCCAAAAATGAGCGGTATGACTATATAACCATTAATGTGTATATTTAACAATATGTGAAGGGACAAAAAATTAGGAGGGGTGATAACTTGGTCGGAATAAATATAGAGGCAACCAAGTCGACGCCGGAGATAAAGTTTGCCGGGAATACCCTGACGATCAAGGGGCAATCATACCCGGAAAATTCGGTTAGCTTTTATGCTCCGGTTTTCGCCTGGGTGGATGAATACCTGGAAGAGCTTGATGAGGGAAAAGCTATCTTTGAGTTTAACTTGATTTATATAAATACCAGCAGTTCCAAATGCATGATGGATTTCATCGATAAATTGCAAGAGGCATTCAGCCGTGGGAAGCAAGTCATGATCAAGTGGTACTGTGATCCTGATAACGAAAGCCTGCTTGAGTGTGCTGAGGAGTTCAAGGAGGATGTTGAATTCCCGTTCGAAATTATTCTCGTTTAAGGATATTGATAACATGGGGAAGAATCAAAAATATCGTGATTTGTTTGAGGCTGAAAAGAACGTTTTGAATGATGCCCTGCAAAATATTTCATCAGGGGAATATAAAGACAATTCTCTCCTGCCTCACTACAGGCAACTGGCGCTAAACTATAAAAAGCTGCTGAAGCTCAGTGACAAGGTGATAAGTATTAGCGACAGGCAACAGTGGGGCCTTAAGCAGGTCGAAAGCGCGCTCAAAGACCTTCTTGATAATGCTGGTCAGGGATTTTTGACTTTTGGGCAGGATCTGCGGATAGATCGGGAATACAGCGCTGAATGCCGGAGAATATTTAACGCAAATATTGAAAATGCCAATATTCTTGATTTATTGAGAGCCCCTGATGATGAAGAGCAGAATATTCTTTTTGCAAATGTCTTTAACAGTGTTTTTCAAGCTGCAGATGAAACAACAAAAATCAGTTATTTGAAGCGCTTGAAAAAAAAGATCCGTATTAATAATAGATATATCGCTATAGAATACAAGCTTATCAAACGTTTTGAGCAAGAAAGCGAGAAGGAAGCTGTAATGCTGATCCTTTCCGATGTAACTGATAAGCATGCTGCGGAAGAAAAAATAAATTATCTTAGCTACCATGACAAGCTGACCGGTCTCTTTAACCGTGCCTATGTTGACAATTTCTTGTATGAACTTCATGATGAACAGCAATTGCCTTTGAGTTTGATTATGGCTGATTTAAATGGATTGAAGTTGACCAATGATGTTTTTGGGCATGTAACCGGCGACAAACTGCTGAAAAACATCGCCGCGGTTTTTCAGAAATGCTGCCGGCAGAGCGATGTTGTCGCTCGCTGGGGTGGGGATGAGTTTATTATAATTCTGCCTGCAACAAATCGAGAAAGCTGTGAGTCCGTTTGTCAAACAATCAGGCTTACCTGTCAGAAAGCCGAAGTTGATCCGATTGAGCTCAGTGTAGCATTGGGAACAGCTACTTTACATAGCTTCAAGGACGATATGCTGGAGTGGTTTCGCCAGGCGGAAAGTAAGATGTATCAGGATAAACTGACTGAGAGAGAAAATAATCGCCGCCGGATTATACGTGCCCTGGAAAAAAAATTGTGGCGGATAGAACATGAAAATGAGGAGCATTGTCAAAGAATAGCGAGCATGGTTGATAAGCTGGCTGAGCAGCTTAACCTGTCTCCGGATGATAAAAGGGACTTACACCAGATGGCCTTCTTGCATGATATCGGTAAGGGTGTCATCCCGTTGGAAATACTGGAAAAGCCCTTATCGTTAACGGAGGAAGAATGGGAAATGATGAAAAAACACTGCGATGTGGGTTACAGAATGGCCCAGGCCATTAACGAGCCCAAATTAGCAGAAGCAATTCTCGCCCATCACGAGTATTTTAACGGAATGGGCTATCCCCAGGGACGAAAAGGAGAGGAAGTACCGCTTATAGCACGTATTATGGCGGTTGTTGACGCTTATGACGCCATGACCAATAACCGTCCATACAAAAAATCCATTGGTTCAGAAGAGGCTTTAGCTGAACTTGTAAAATTAAGCGGCACTCAATTTGACCCGCAGATTGTCGACCTATTTGTAAAAATGGTACGCAACGCCGGCGATTAGGCGCATGGATCGGTCATGTCATATGAATATTCTTCCTCCATAGGTTCATTAGGATAAACCTGTCATTAAGTGGTTGTCAAAGAAAGGGCCGTCTTAGTCGGACGCTTTAGTTTGAAATGAATGAATTTTTTGTTTTCTTTTGGCAGGGAAAAAGCCTTGTGGCATTGAATAGTCATTTTGTAACAGTGACCATTAATTGAGGAAGGAGTATATGGATGCGGGGTGCTTTGACCGATTATGTGCAGGAAACACGTCCCCAGTTTCTAATCCTAACCCCGGTATGCTGCCTGGTGGGAGCGGCATCCGTCTACTGGAAAAACGGCGCTATCAACCTCCTGTACCTGGCTATCGCTCTCGTCGGAGGGATAGCGGCGCATGCCGCTGTCAACGCCTTAAATGACTATCATGACTATATTAGCGGGCTTGACCTGCACACCACCACCACCCCTTTCAGCGGGGGAAGCGGGCTTCTGCCGGCCGGTCGCCTTTCTGCTACAGCAGCGCTTGTCCTCGGTGCTGCGTGCCTGGGCGTGACATTGGTTGTCGGCGTTTTCTTCCTGGTTGTGCATGGACCGGGACTTTTATGGGTGGGTCTGCCCGGAGTATTGCTGGTAGTTTTGTATACAAAGTATATCACTCGCTCCCCTATTCTGTGTCTGCTGGCGCCGGGACTGGGGTTTGGACCTTGTATGGTATTGGGCACTTATTTTGTTCTGCAGGGTTCTTATGACCTTAATGCCGCAGTTGCTTCACTGATACCGGGGTTTTTGGTCAGCAACCTGCTGCTCCTTAATCAATTTCCAGACATTGAGGCGGACCGTATCGCCGGCCGCCGCCACCTGCTCGTTTTATGCGGACAAAACAAGTGCGCTCTGGTTTACGCTGCTATAGCTATGTTAACTTACGCCAGTATTATTGTGGCGGTAGCCCTGAAGTTATTGCCGGTGTTGGTCCTTTTGGCTCTTTTGACATTTCCGTTGGCGCTTAAAACAATTCAGGGTGTACTGAGAAACAATGAACAACTAACGGTATTGATACCTCTTCTCGGCCGTAACGTGGCGTATACTCTTGCCACACCTTTCCTGCTGGCCATGGGTCTGTTTATGTCCTAGACCCAACCCTTACTTTTAATTGCATTATGTTTTTAATGGCGCCCTTAACCGGGCGCCATTTATTTCATATTTTCAGCTATTATTCAAGTTCTTTTAAGTTCTAATTAAGGTTTTTTTGAGTTTCTGGTGTTAGTATGTTTGCATGGCGTAAAACTTACTTGAAAGCAGGAGGAATGATATTTTGTTTAAGAAATTAGTGTTAGTATCCGCCGCTATTTTAGCCACTGTTTCGCTTGTGGGTTGTGGCGCCGGCGCCCCCCAAAATGCAGCTTCGACCACACCCGCGGCCCAGACTCAGCAAGCAAACGGCCAGACAGCCAATGGTATTGCCTTACCCTGTGATCAACCGGCGTATACTGCTAAAGTCGTGGATGTTGCAAATGATCAAGTAACAATCTATAAGGCTGAGCTAACTGCTGAACCACAAGAGGGGCTTCAAGGAACAAATCAGGGTGTTCCACAAGGGCCGCCTCAAGGGACAAGTCAGGGAGCTCCACAAGGGGAGCCTCAAGGGAGAGCGCAAGGCGCTCCACAGGGGGGTAATGAAAAAGGTCCAGGACCGGGTGGGCAAATGAAGTTCAGCGAACAAGCCGAAACCATTATAATTCCGGCAAGCGCCCAGGTGGTTACAGGCAGTCCGAGGGGCGGCGATATCAGTTCAATAAAGGTTTCTGATATCAAAAAGGATCAAATCATCCAGGTATGGGAAAAGGACGGAGCAATCACCTTTGTCCAGGTAATGGACGATAACCGGAATATGCCCAATGATGGCGCGCAGCAACAAGGTGGACAGTAAAGCAAGTGATAAAGCTCCAAAGGAAAATAATTTGTCAAGCATATTATAAAACCCAATCAGCTTAAAACCTGATGGGTTTTCATGCTTTTAGATTAAGTTAGGATAAGAGTAGCAGGATAATTAGTCCATTATGACGAAATTATTTCACAAGTCTTATGAGACAGATTTGTACACACTTTTTTTAGCGACGCATCTGGGTGCATTTTCAAAGTGGTTCCACATGCCGCTATCGCGGCGCCGGCAGAGAATGAAAACTTAGCGATATGGGTGCGATTTCAATCGCGCACGGCGGACCAGCGCCGGACTTGTTGAAGCTTACGCAACATTTGTGCGAAGCAGTTTAAGGGATCTCCACAGACCCATTTCTATGGGGTCAATGTGCGAATTAATTCGTAGCGACATTTTGAGGCAAGGCCTGTGTATTTTTAGGGTGGATTGCAGGTGATTTAGAGTGGCGGCAACAGGTAAATCTGAAGCAGCCAAGTGGGGATGGCTGTCAATAGCAGTTACAGTACTCGGTGTGGCTATTATTTCGGCGCCTTGGATCCCGGACAAGTATAAAATCATGCTGGCTGTACCGGTTTACGCGATGTTTTTCTATGTTTACTATAAATACCTGCATTTAAAAAAAATGGCCAAAGCTAATACCGGGGCGGTTCAGGACAATGAAAACAGGGCTGCCAGAAGGCAAGCGGAGCGCCGGCAAAAGGGTAAAAATAAATTGCATTGATTTTTCCGGATGAATAGCGAAACCGCGTCTTAAGCAGACGCGGTTTCTTAGTTTTCGACGCGGCGTATTTCATCTTTTGTCAATACAGGAATCAGGTTTAGTTTTACCGCTTCCGTCCCGTCAAAGAAGATATTAAAGAAACCTTTAAGAAGTTTTATTAACATCAAACAACACCTCCATATGTTATTATAAGGTGAACTCATCATAAGATCATTAATGTATTGCTGGATATTTTGGTACAAAGTGATGTGTTAGTATGTTTTGTAATAGTGAAATCCTGTGGCAAGCAGTTTAGCGCCGGAAGACTGTGGGAGGACTTTCCGGGTTTTAGGACGAATAAAAGTGAGGTGAGACAGTTTCCTTGTTAGCATTGCTTCCCCCTTAAATTTATCTTATCCGACGTATATAAGAGCAAAGGGAACATACTCCCTACGCCTACTTAATCCATCGGAAAGAGGTGAGCACCGGTAGATAAAGGGGTGTGAATATTTGTTTCCTGTACAGGATCTGGAAAATACTATCATACTGATCAAAGATGGTGAAAATCTTGCCCGGGAAGATTTTCTAGAACAATGCAAGCCATTTGTGTTTAAAACAGCGTGCCGTATTTCCAGGCGCGCATTGGAGTGGGGTCGGGACGACGAGCTGGCAGTGGCCTTGATTGCCTTTAACGAGGCCATCGACCGCTACCGGGTGGAATCCGGTGTGCCTTTTTTAGCTTACGCCAGGATGGTAATGGGAAGCCGGCTCACCGACCATTACCGGAAGGAAAGCAGGATCGCCCAATCAAGTGTACTTCTACCCCCAAACGGATATGTTTCCGGCAGCCTGGAATACGCCAAATCCTGGGAAGTTTACTGGGAAGAAAAAGCTGCTGAGGAAAGGGAAGAAGAGATAAAGGAGTTTGGCAAGTTATTAACATCGTATGGGGTAACCTTTGAGGACCTGGTAAAATGCTCACCGCGTCACCGCGACACCCGCCAGACTCTGATGCGTGCGGCATGGTCGCTGGCGGAGGAAGGCCCGCTTTTCGAAGAGCTGAGGCAGAAAAAAAAGCTTCCCCTGATGGAACTTGAGAAAAGCACCGGTATTCGTCGCAAAAATTTGGAGCGGGGAAGAAAATATATTATCGCAATGGCTCTTTTAATCAGCATGCGGGAAGAATTTTTATATCTAAGTTCATATTTGAGGATGCCTTCCGGGTTTAAGGGGGATACAAATGAATGCTCACGGGATGGTTGTTAAAATAAAACGCAAAACCTGCATAGTGTTGACTGCGGATGGAGAATACCGGGAGGTTCTACTGCCTGGAGGAGCCGTACCCCGCCTCGGCCAGGAGATTCAACTGGAAAACAGGAGAAAATTGCCTTATCCGAAACAGTTAATGGCTGTTGCCTCACTGTTCATTATTTTAATGGCCGGCTTGCTGTACTTTGGTGAGGCGCCTCCCGCTGCAGCCTACCTGACCATTGACATCAACCCCAGTATAGAACTGGCTGTCTCCACCGCGGGAAAGGTCATCTCAGCCCGCGCCCTGGATGATGAAGGGGAGAAAATCCTGTCTGAGGTCAAGGTGAAGGGCCAGGACTTGCGTGAAGCAGTTAGATTGATTGTAGCGCAGGCAGTTGCGGATAATTATATTGAAAAATCGGGCGATAACGTAATCCTGGCGACCCTTACCGTTGCCTCCGGCGCCGAGCCCCTGGTTGACCTGAATTCGGTTTACGAAGCAATCAAGAGCCCGGTGGAGTCGAGCGGTCTGGAATCAGATGTGATTATAGAGCCGGTCGAGCTGGAACTGCGCCAGGAAGCTGTCGCCTCCGGCATCTCCACCGGCAGGTATCTGCTGCTTAATAAATCAGATAAAAAAGGGTTGCAGATCAGCATAAGCGATATTACCTCGATGAGCCTGGGAAAACTGGAAAAGGAAAAGAAGATGAACCTGGTAGACCTGGTTGCCGGTGAGGATTATGATCGACGGGATAATGACAACAAGCAAGGCCAGGAGAGTGTAACTAAAAATCGCGGCATATATTTTGAACGTCAGAAATCAGCCGGAGATCAAGGAGAGCCGGTAGGAAAGGCCAAAATATCGGAGGAAAAACAAACCCGAAGTAACGCTGGTCTGAAAGATGCAAACGGCAAGGGATCCACAGGCAACGGCGAAGGTAAACATGAGGGCGCTGGGAACAGCGGCCGGGATAAAGACAGATCCGCCGGCAACTCTGACAAAGGCGGCAGCTCTGACAAAGGAGGTAACTCTGATAAAGGAGGTAACTCAGACAAAGGCGGCAACTCTGATAAACCCGACAACAAAAAGCATGACCGCTAAATGCGGCGCTGTCAGGCTCTCATTTTTATGTTGAGTATTAATGACCCGTTACCGGTCTTGGCCGGCTGGCGGGTCCTTTATATTTGATAACATGTCTTTGTTACCTGAGCAGGTTGGTAATCTGTAGAAAGACAGCAGTGACCGCGGCAGCCATAACCGGACCACAGGGAGTACCCCTGAGCAACAGTATGCCCAGCACGGTGCCGACCGTCATCCCAAATATAATTTCGGGGTTGGCATTCATAAGATTTAGCCCGTCGCCATTCAGCTTGGTAGCCAGCGCTCCCGCCACCAGGGCTAAAAAACCTTTAAAAGATACTAACGAGTACAGGTCGTCCTTGGTCAGATTATCTGTAGCTACAGGGGAAAGGATATGGAGCATCAACAGCACCAGCCCAATCTCCAGGCCCCGTTGTTCCAAAACCGGCAGCAGGACCGAATCCAGGTTGAAATACCTGATGCAAAGGAGGATACAGGCTGATGTAACCACCAGGTTGGAACGTCCGAAGAGGCCTAAAAAAAGCAATGTGATTAATATCAGCTCGGGAGTGCTGAAGCCCCAAATGTCTTCACTCAAGCCCGGATCATCTCCATCATGGCAAAGTATACTCCGACCAGTCCTGTTAGAAGATAGCAAAGACCGGCTGCTTTCCGGACCAAATCTTTAATGCTGTTTCCCAGCCTGTGCCCAATAACTGCCGACATCAGGGCCAGCAGGGCGGACCATACCGCCCCCCCAAGAGTAAAGCCGGACAGGAGCAGCGCCACTTCCTGAAGCGTCCCGCTTCCTACCAGCATACCCAGGAAGGGGGCGGTCAGGATCAGTGTGGACGGGGTAAAAAGAGAGGAGGCAAGGCCAAAAAGGTAGGGATTATTAAACCAAATTGCCACGTACTTTACCCGCCCCTTAAGCCACTTGCCGGCAGGGCTCCTGCCGCCCAGGAGGTAATAAAGCCCGATCAGGAAGAGAAAGAAAAAACAGGCCAGGATGACGTAAAACCTCAGGAAAGTGAACCTGTCAAAATAGAGGGTAAATCCAAATAACAATGCGCCGTAACAGAGAGTGTCCCCGGTAATATTACCCAGACCGACCAGGAAAGAGGACAAAAAACCCCGCTGCAAGCCACGGTTGACGGCTTCCATGGCGCCGCTGTCCGGGGGTAGCGAGAGGAGAAAACCTGCAGCAGTCCCTAAAGCTAAAGGATGAATGATCATGGTAATACCTGCTAACCCTGTTTAATGATAGAATATGCCTGAGGGACCACAATATTACATGCGGCGCCTAAGGTTTTCTTTTCCAGAATTACCGGTAATTTTTGAGCGTCCGGAAGGTATTTCAGGCTATGGGCTGGAATTCGTTACTATAAATAGATTTTGGAGGTGTATTTTGATGGACCGTCAATTAAACGTCGGGATTCAGGGCGAAGCAAGGCTGACAGTGGATGAAAGCAACACCGCCATAGCGCACGGGAGCGGCACGGTGAGTGTACTGGCCACTCCAGCCCTTATCGCCCTGTTGGAAAATGCGGCTCAAAACTCGGTAGCTCCATTCCTGGAAGCTGGAAATACAACCGTGGGGACGATGGTAAACATAAAGCACCTGGCCGCTACTCCGGTTGGCCTCAATGTCGTTGCCGTTTCCCGGCTGACAGAATTGGACGGCCGGCGTCTGGTATTTGAAGTGGAAGCGCGTGACGAGGTTGAAGTAGTCGCCACCGGGGTGCATGAGCGTTTTATCATTAAGGCGGACAGCTTTATGAAACGGGCGGCAAATAAGTCAAAAAGTTAAACTTTGATTCCCGGTCTTTGATATAATAATAATCAGAAAAAGCTGTAGCGGGGTGTAAACCCACATGACCATCAAACTTTTCGTTAAAACAGAGATAAAGAAAGGTGTCAACCAGAGTATCGTCAAGGTTACCTGGGGAGCAACCAACAATGCCGGAAGAATTTTTTATTCTCATACTGAACTGATGAGTATAGGGGATTTTGAAAAAGCTCAAGGAACTTTTTGCTACCGTGGGGCTGGACGATGAAAAACGTGCAGATACAGGCCGCGATTTCTTTTAGCTAAAAAGGGTGGATAGGGGGATAACCGATGCGACTGATTTATCTCACCGACACTCACATCAAAAGCACTACTCCCGAGAACCGCAAGGACAATTTCCCTGAAACGATTTACCGTAAACTCTTGGAGGTTGCCGGCCTTTGCCGGGACTTACAAGTTGATTTTGTCATCCATGGGGGTGATATTTTTGACCACCCTCACCCCGATCAGAGCTCCTGGGACCTTTTGAAATGGTTCTTGAAAGAACTGGATTGCCCGCTGTACTGTGTAGCCGGAAACCATGATCTGGTTAACCAGCAGTTGGACAGCCTGCAAAAAGCCGCACTGGGCTCCCTGGCCAGAAATAGAAATATTACACTTCTCCAACCCCGCGAAAGAATCTACCTGGACAAGGGCAACTGCGTCGTCCAGCTGAGTGGACAACATTTTTACGGAGGTATGGACCGGCACAAAAACAGTGAAGACTACATGGTCAAGAAAAAGGGTTGCGACCTGGCCATACATGTAGTACACGGAATGTTGCTGCCCAAAGCCTTCTCTAACAAGGTCGCCTGTACGCTGATTTCCGAAGTTGCCGCTACTGAGGCGGACTTTACCTTGGGCGCTCATGCCCACCTGGGCTACCATGAGGTCGTGGACGGTAAGTTTTTCTTAAACCCCGGCGCCCTGGTGCGCCTGACCAATCTGGAAAGAGAATTGGTGAGGACGCCGCAGGTGCTTTACCTGGACTTTACCACCTCCGCCGGTTACAGCTTCATTCCCCTGCAGTCCGCCCTGCCGGGCAGTGAGGTCATGGACATCAAATGTCCTGAGGAATCGTAATGACGTATTTTCTACGAACCTTACCTTGCTAATACTTGAAAACTCAGTTTGGTCGCAGGACGTAAGGCGTAGGGGCCTATAACACCTTAATCTAAACACCAGTTCCTCCTAAGGGAGGAATTTTATTTTTTAACGGGAATTAGGTAAAAGGCACTCATGTACAGAAGCAAATTCATTTAAGACCGTACCCAGAGAAATGCACGAGTAATTTAGACTGATTGGTAGTCGAATTTATAGCACAAGACCTTTGAGAAATGCAGTATATAATTACGCCTTATGCCCTACGCCTTACGACCTAATTCAGACCCTTAAGGAATACAGCATATTCCCACGTCCCACGAGGAGGGTATGCCCTTGAGTATACGTTTTATCATCGGGCGGGCCGGTACCGGGAAGACCCGTGCCTGCCTGGACGCTGTACGGGAAGAACTCCTGCGGCGGCCGGCCGGCCCCCCGTTGATCCTGCTGGTCCCCGAGCAGGCCACCTTTCAAACAGAGTACTCCCTGGCCTCCACACCCGGACTGCAGGGCTTTATCAGAGCCCAGGCGCTGAGCTTCCGGCGCCTGGCTTACCGGGTGCTGCAGGAAGTGGGCGGCGCGGCGCGGGCGCACATCGGCGAGCTGGGCAAGCGCATGCTGCTGCGACGCTTGCTGGATCACCGTAAAGGCCAGCTTAAGGCCTTCCGTCGTTCCGCCAGCCAGCCGGGATTTACAGATACCCTCGCCCGCGCCCTGGGTGAGATGAAGACCTACTGTGTGGGGCCGGCCGAAATTGAACTGGCTCTCTCTTCGCTGCAGGCAGCGGGAGGGACGGACCAACTGGCCGATAAATTGGAGGACCTGTCTCTCCTTTTCAGCAGTCTGGAAGAAGCCCTGGCTGACCGTTTTACCGACCCTGACGATTACTTAAACCTGCTGGCGGACCGCCTGGAGCGTTCAGAGGCAGTCAGGGGAGCCACCGTCTGGGTCGACGGCTTTTCCGGTTTTACCCCACAGGAATACAGGGTATTGGCCGCTCTGGCCCGCACGGCCAGGCAGGTCAATATTACTCTTTGCGCCGGGAGCGAGTCGCTGGCCGGTAAGCCGGAGGAAACCGACCTGTTTTATCCCATCCGTGAAACCTACGAGACGCTGGCGGAAATGGCGGTCCAGGAAAAGATAAGCGTGGAAAGGCCGCTTATTCTGGATGGGGCCAATCACCAACAATTCAGTTCTTCCATAGCTTACCTGGAAAAGCACTATTTTAATTGGCTTGCCGCTCCCAAGCCGGGAGCCGCGGTAGGAGTGACGCTGGCCGCAGCGGCCGGCCCGAGCGCCGAAGTGGAGGGTGTCGCCCGCGAAATCACAGCTCTCTGCCGTGACCAGGGTTTCCGCTACCGCGATATAGGCATAATTTTGCGTGATCTGGGCGCCTATGCCGACCTGATTTCCATAATCTTCACTGATCATGGGATCCCTTTCTTCATCGATCAGAAGCGCCAGGTAATGAGCCATCCCCTGGTGGAGCTGGTTCGCTCAGCGCTGGAAACAGCCGTGATGGACTGGTCTTACAATCCCGTATTTCGCTTCCTCAAGACCGATCTGGCGCCTGTCTCCAGAGAGGAAGTAGATCTGCTGGAGAACTACGTGCTGGCCCACGGCATCCGGGGGAGCCGCTGGACGGACGGCAAGCCCTGGACATACCGCCGCCTGCTGACCCTGGAAGAGGAACAGGAGGTTACGGAGTTGGAAGCGGCGGAACTGGAAGCCATTAACCGCATCCGGAGACGGGCTGTTGTGGAACTGGCTGCTTTCACAAAAGCATTCAATTTATCGGAAACTGCCAGGGAAAAAACAGCCGCCCTCTATTCCCTTCTAGAAGCAATGGAAGTGCCGCTGAGCCTGGAGAGCTGGAGCAAGAGAGCCGAGGCTGAAGGACTGCTGGTTGCGGCCCGTGAGCATGCCCAGGTCTGGAGCGGTCTGGTGGCGCTCCTGGACCAGGTGGTGGAAACGCTGGGCGACGAGGTTATAAATGGTAAAGAATATTCCGCTATGCTGGACGCCGGGCTGGAGAGCATGCGTCTGGGGTTGATTCCCCCCGCCCTGGACCAGGTGATGGTGGGCTCCCTGGAGCGTTCCCGCAGCCCCGGGGTGAAGGTCGCCTTCGTCATGGGAGTGAGCGATGGAGTACTTCCTGCCAGGCTGGCTGAGCAGGGTGTTCTCACTGAAGCGGAAAGGGAGAGGTTAAGGCTGCTGGGCTTAAACCTTGCTCCAGGAGTGAGACGGCGGTTGTTTAGCGAACAGTACCTGGTGTACATCGCGCTGACCCGCGCCTCGGAGCGCCTTTACTTGAGCAGCCCGCTGGCGGACGATGAGGGAGGAGCTATCATGCCTTCCCAGGTTCTGGCCAGAGTCCGGGAACTACTACCGGGTGTGGAGGAGCGTATCTGGCCGGTAGAACCCGACCCCTCGCTGCAAAACGATCTGGAGTTTGTTACCAATAAAGAGCGCTCTCTTTCTTACCTGGCCTCCAGGATCAGGGAGGCCAGGTCAGGAATCCCTATTAACCCGCTGTGGTGGGATGTCTACTCCTGGTTTGCGGGGGGCAGTCATAAAGCAGACTGCGCCAGGGTGCTGGCCGGCCTCTTTTACAGCAACCGGGAGGGAAGGCTCCCTGCGGGCCTGGGCCGGTTGCTGTACGGGCGTCCCCTGCGTACGAGCGTTTCCGGTGTGGAAAAGTTCCGCGCCTGCCCCTTTGCCCACTTTCTATCACATGGTTTGAAACTGCGGGAGAGAGCCGAATTCAAGCTGGACGCCCCGGATGTAGGCCAGTTTTTCCACGCCGCCCTGAAACTGTTCGGTGACCGGGTGAGCGGCCAGGGGATAGAATGGGGACAATTGACCCTGGAGCAGTGTAGAAATATGGCCGGGGAAGTGGTTGACCTTCTGGCGCCCAGGCTGCAGAGTGAAATCCTGCTCAGCTCCGCCCGCAGCCGCTACATCACCGGCAAGCTCAGGCGGATTGTACAGCGGGCGGCCCAGGTGTTGTGCGAGCACTCCAGGCGGGGCCGGTTTCAACCGGTAGGTCTGGAACTATATTTCGGGCCGGATGGGGATCTTCCGGCGGTAACGTTCACCCTGCGGGACGGCAGTGAAATGCTCCTGACCGGCCGTATCGACCGGATTGACGCGGTACAGGAGGAGGGCGGCGTTTACTTGCGGGTAATCGATTATAAATCAGGCAAGATCACCATTGATCTGCCCGACATCTACCACGGTTTGAGACTGCAGCTGCTGGCTTACCTTGATGTAGCCCTGCTGCATGCTCAAAAACTGGTGGGTGGGGAAGGTTTGCCCGGCGCCGTACTGTATTTTCGCATCCACGACCCCCTGGTCAAGACGGACGGAGGCATCCCGCAGGAAGGGGAACTGGAGAAGAAGCTCCTCCAAGAGCTGCGCATGACCGGTATGGTCCTGGCCGACCCCAGGGTGGTTAAGTTAATGGATGACGGCCTGGGAGCTGAATCGGACCTCATCCCGGTACGAATCAAAAAGGACGGCGCCTTTGCCGCCCGTTCGGCCGTATTGACCGCCGAGCAGTTTGAGCTGTTGCGGGCGTTCCTGCGGGCCCAGCTTATTTCCGCCGGCAGCGACATTGTCGACGGGGTGGTGGACATAGCTCCGTTACGGCGAGGGACGATCCGGTCATGCAGGTACTGCCCCTTCAAACCGGTCTGCCAGTTTGATATCCTCATCGAAGGCAATACCTACAAAAACGTGCCGCTGGAGGACCGCGAGACTATTTGGCGCAAGCTGGCACGGGAGGCAAGGGGGGGAGACAATGGCAGAAAAGTGGACTAAAGAGCAGCGAGACGCGATCACCAGCCGGGGGGGCAACCTGCTGGTGGCGGCTGCTGCCGGAGCGGGGAAGACCTCGGTGCTGGTAGAGCGGATTATTCGACGCGTCACGGACCCGGTTTCTCCGGTTGATGTGGATCGCTTGCTGGTGGTGACCTTCACCAACGCCGCCGCGTCGGAAATGAGAGACCGCATCAGCCGGGCGCTGGCGGGGGAATTAAACCGCTACCCCGGTTCGAAACACCTGCAGCGGCAGGTCGCGCTGCTGGGACGGGCAGCTATAAGCACCATGCATTCATTCTGCCTGGATCTATTACGGCAATATTTTTACCGGATCGACCTTGACCCGGCCTTTCGTGTAGCCGACGCCACAGAGGCAGTCCTGCTCCAGACAGAGGCCCTGGAGGAATTGTTCGAAAGCCGCTATGCGGCGGGGGAGGGCCTGCTTTTTACCGGGCTGGTGGACTCTTACGGCGGCAGGCGTGACGATACGCTTTTACAGGAACTGGTCCTGCAGGCCTATGATTTCGCCCGCAGCACCCCTGACCCCGCGGGCTGGCTGGCAAGGCTGCCGGAGAGCTTTAATGTTCCACAGGCCGCCAGCCCCGCTGAAGACTACTTTGACCAATTACCCTGGGCGGCGATTTTAAAAAAAGCGGTTGCGATGGGGCTCGCCGGGGCGCGAGCCGATCTGGAGCAGGCTATACGACTGGCCGGGCGTCCGGGCGGCCCTCAGCCTTACCTGGCCAACCTGACGGATGATTTGGACGTGGTTGCAGGATTGAGTAAGGCTTGTGCCGCGGCGTCAAGTTGGTATGACCTCTACCAGGGCTTCCAGCAGGCCGTCTTCCGCAGGCTGGCCGCCTGCCGCAAGGAAATGGCTGATGAGGACCTGGTGGAGCAGGTTAAAAAACTGAGGGACGGCGCTAAAAAGAAAATAGCCTCGCTGCAACGGGAGTATTTTTCACGGACGCCCGCGGAATTGTGCTCCGATCTGGCGGCGGTGGCTCCGCTGGTGGGGGAAATGGCGGCGCTGGTCAAGGATTTCGGAGAAACCTACCGGCAGGTTAAAGCCGCGCGGGGTGTGGTTGATTTCAATGACCTGGAGCATTACTGCGTACAGGTCTTATCCGAGCCGGGCGAACAGGGTCCGGTACCTTCCCAGGCGGCGTTAGAGCTCAGGAAAAGGTTCGAGGAGGTCCTGGTCGACGAGTACCAGGACATCAACGATGTGCAGGAGACCATTCTGCGGCTGGTCTCAAGGCAGGGGGAAAAACAACCCAATCTCTTCATGGTGGGCGACGTCAAGCAGAGCATTTACCGTTTCCGGCTGGCCGAACCAGGCCTCTTTCTGGGCAAATACAAGAGCTACCCGGTACTGGCCGGGGGGCCGGAACGCCGTATCGACCTTTCCAGAAACTTCCGCAGCCGGCGTGGTACCGTGGATGCGGTCAACTTTGTTTTCCGCCAACTGATGACCCCGGGTGTGGGCGAAATGGCCTACGACGCGGACGCCGAACTAATCTACGGGGCCGGTTACCCGGAAGACAGCGCTTCATTTTCCGATGATACCCCTCACGGTAGTGCGCCGTACGAGTTTGTGGAACTGCACCTTATTGAGAGCGGCGGCTCCTCTGAGCCCCTGGTTCCTGTTCCGGCTGACGCCGGGGATGACCAGGCAGCAGGAGATAACGGGCAGGAACATGAGATGGAGGAGGAAAAGGACGCCCTGCAGCAGGAGGCCGGGCTGGTTGCGGACAGGATCCGGGAACTGGTGCATGGCACACCCGGCGGGAAGCCGGGCATGCGGATTTATGACCGGGATAAAGGCGCCTACCGTCCCCTGGCTTACCGGGACGTGGTTGTGCTCCTGCGGGCGACCTCCGGCGCAGCCAATACTTTTGTGGAAGAGTTCCGGCTAAAGGGTGTCCCGGTCTATGCGGAACTGGCTACCGGGTATTTCGAGGCCACTGAGGTAGAGACCGTGCTGTCCCTTCTACATATCATCGATAACCCGCGACAGGACGTTTTCCTGGCCGGCGTGTTACGCTCACCCATGGTAGGCCTGAAAGCGGCTGACCTGGCCAAAGTCAGGCTGGCCGCCCGCCGCGGCGACTTCTACGACGCCGTGGTAGCGGCGGCCCTTGCCGGCGGAGAGGAACTGTCTGAGCGGCTGGTGAAATTTTTAGAAAAGTTGGAACGCTGGCGGACCGCGGCCAGGCAGGGCGCCCTGGCCGACCTGATCTGGTCCGTTTACCGCGACACCGGTTATTACGATTTCGCCGGCAGCCTGCCCGGCGGCAGCCAGCGCCAGGCCAACCTGAGGGCGCTGCACCACCGGGCCCGGCAGTACGAGGCCACCACCTTCCGCGGCTTGTTCCTGTTCCTGCGTTTTATCGAGCGTGTCCGTGCGGGAGGCCGTGATCTCGGAGCTGCCCGCGCGCTCAGTGAGAAAGAAAACGTGGTCCGGATTATGAGCATCCATAAGAGCAAGGGCCTGGAGTTTCCGGTGGTTTTTCTGGCCGGTCTGAACAGAAAATTCAACTTCCAGGATCTCAACAAGGACTTGCTCTTTCATAAAGACCTGGGCCTGGGTCCACAGCTGGTGGACGCCGTGGCGCGGGTTACCTATCCCACAGCCGCCAAGCTGGCCCTGAAACACATGCTGAAGATGGAGGCTCTGGCGGAAGAGATGCGCATCCTGTACGTAGCCATGACCAGGGCGCGGGAAAAGATGGTGCTGGTTGGCTCCACCCGCAACCTGGCGCAAAGCGCGCGGAAATGGTGCGGTCCGGCCGGGGTGGAGGGCTGGCCACTGCCGGACGGTTACCTGGGCGGGGTCAATTCGCCCCTGGATTGGCTGGCGCCGGCCCTGGCCCGTCACAAGGACGGGGCGGAGCTCAGAAAGCTGGGAATTAGTGATGACCCGCCGCCGTTAGAAGTTGCCGGCGATCGCTCCCGCTGGACAATCCTTTTAGCCAGTCGCGGTGAGGGCTCCGCAGCTGAAAAGACACCTGAACCAGAATGGCTGGCCAGGGTCAGCCGCATGGAACCACTTGAGCCCGGGCCTCTGGCTGATGTAATCAAAGCCAGGCTCGAATGGACCTACCCCGCTGCCGGGCTTCTCGGCCGGGCTGCCAAGACCACGGTGACGGAAATCAAACGCAGGTTTGACCTGGCGGAGGAAAGTGAGGATGCCTCACCGCGGGATTTCCGCCCATCTGTCGGGGGGAGGCCGCTTTTCCTGCAGGAAGAGTGCGGCCTGTCAGCGGCGGAAGCAGGCACAGCCCTGCACCTGGCTATGCAGAGCCTGGATTTAAAGGGAGCGCTGGACACAGCAGCAATCAGGCAGTGTATAGAAAAGATGGTGGAAAGGGAAATACTGACTGCAGAACAGGCAGCAGCTGTACCGGCTGAGAAAATAGCCGATTTCTTTGCCGGCTCTCTGGGCGGTAGGCTGCTGGCAGGCCGCGAGGTGCTGCGGGAACTCCCCTTTACCCTGGCCCTGCCGGCGCAGGAACTCTACCCCGATTTGACCGGGTCTGATGGTGAAGTGGTGATCATCCAGGGCGTGGTGGACTGCCTGGTCGACGAGGGAGATGGCTGGCTCTTGGTGGACTATAAAACCGACCGCATAGCCCCCGGCCAGCTGCAGGAGGCGGTTAAGCGCTACCGTGGCCAGCTGGACCTATATGCCCGCGCGGTGGAAAGCATCCTGGGCAGAAAGATCAAAGAAAAAAATATCTACCTGTTCCATCACGGCCTGGCCATATCATTGTAAATTCGAATTAATTAGAGTTAGTTAATAAGGGGATACGTCCTGATGTGGGTGTAAATCATTCGCGGTAATCGGTTAAGAATACTTCCATTTAATTAATTTACAGGGAGGGCTTCTTATGAAAAAATTGGCGAAAGTTGTTATAATCGTTTTGATCCTTATTCTTTCCGTAGCGGGATGGGCACTGGCAACAGGTACAAGTACATATGCCGGCTTTCCTGTCGTTAATCTGCTGCTAAACGGCAAACCAGCCGCCACTGACAGTCCGCCGATAATGATTGACGGGAGGACTTACGTCCCTCTTCGCTTTATAAGTGAATCCCTGGGGGCGTCCGTTGCCTGGGATGAAACGACCCAGACTGTTTCCATAGATAATTCAATAAATGTCCCGGAAGATACAACTCCACCGATTTCAGTCACTGATAAAGGGGTAACAATAACCTTGAAGTCGGTGAATACCGGTGATCATCGCTATACTACTTTAATATTGGGAGTAACGAACAATTCCGTTGCTAAAGTAAAATTCAAAGTTTCAGAGACTAAAATTTATTGTGCCGGCCTGTATTTTGAGAAGCCCAACGATGTCAGTTCTTCATTTGTAAATGATATTCTCCCCGGCCAAACAATTCAAGGGGAAGTAAGATTCCCTGCTTTACCGACAAACGAAAAGGTGTTTAAATTCTATGCTAAAGCCTTGATTGGAGATCCATACGTTGAGTTTGTCCCAATTTTTAATGTAGTCCTTAAATAAACTGAGCAACCGCCGCAAGGCGGTTCTTTTTTTGAACTAGAATTATAAAATAGAGAACTCCCAGGCGCAATAGTATTCACTGGGGTGGTCATCCGGCGGGCAGGCGATGCAGCGGGTCTTGATGCGGGGATCGATGGTCCTGGCGAAGCTTTCGTATTCCACCAGTCCCACAGACTTGCAGGGAAAGTCCGGCAGGTTCTTGCGCTTTCTGGCTGACTGGACCCTGCAGTCGTTCATCCTGAAGATAAAATGTTTTTCGTCGACCTCGATGATTTCCTGTTTGTTGACGAAAGCATACAGTCTTAAACCCAGCGCCTTTTTCAATGCCGGCAGTCCTCCGTTTGGGGCAATCTCCAAAAGCGGCATGATCCGTTTAGCCTCAACCACAGAAAACTTCTCCCAGGCAGCCGCGTCAAGACTGATGGCCTCTGCCATCCCGCATGATTTTTCGACTGCCTGGAACCAGAGGCCGTCATGCGCCAGCCAGCGCTTGGCCATATCCTCCAGCAGGGCCAAAAGAGATTCCCGTGTCTTAAATTCCTCGATTACAGGATTGTTGCCTTTCATTGCTAATCCCCCCGGTGTATATTACCCTTCAAAAAGTATTTACGCATACTAAAGCGATACAAAAATGTGGGTGTGGATTATTGGTGTTTTCATGATGATATGTGGCGCCGCGATAGCGGCGGCTGGAACTATCCTCAACCTACGAGAACCTGAAACCCGCCACGCTGCCTTTTTCGGTAGGCAGGACCTCCAGCCTGGCGTCAATACGCTCTTTCAACTCCGGCACGTGGGAGATGATGCCAACCAGCCGGCCGCCTTTTTGTAAATCAAGCAAAGCCCGCAGGGCAAAGTCCAGGGACTCCGGGTCGAGTGCGCCGAACCCCTCGTCCACAAAGATAGTATCCAGGTGGATGCCCCCCGCGTAAGACTGGACCACGTCGGCCAGTCCCAAGGCCAGGGACAGGGAGGCCAAAAAAGTTTCTCCGCCGGATAGCGTCGCCACGCCGCGGGCCGTCCCCGTGTAGGTATCGAACACCTCCAGGTCCAGCCCCCCGGCGGCGTTGCTGCGCGCCCGGTCCAGGGTGCGCTGCAGGTGGTAGCGGCCCCGGCTCATGAGCTTGAGGCGCTGGGTGGCGGCCACTGTCACGTCGTCCAGCAGCGCTCCCAGAACAAAGCGCTGGAAAGTCAGACCGTACTTGTTTTTACCGTTGGCAACCTCTGCGATGCGGCCGATTATCTCATGCCTGTTCTCCAACTCTTTGATACTGCCTGACAGCAGACGCAGCTGTTCCAACCAGTCTTTTTCCTGCCCCACCTGGGTCTGCAACCTTGTACGCAGTGTCAACAGATCGTCCCGCTCTTTTTCAAGGTCCCTTCCAGCCTGTTTTAAAGCAGCCAGGTCGGGCTCGACCAGTCCTTCAGCCGCCTGGACTGAGCGGTCCAGGCGGTCTTTAGCAGCCGCCAGGTCCTCATCATATTTCGCGAGTTCCCTTTCCAGCGCCAGCATGGCGGCTTTTTCCACCCTGGCCGCCTCGTATTCCGCCAGGGTCTTAAAGCCTGCTTCCTCCAGCCGCTGTTTGAAAGCGAGCTCTTCATTGGTCGCCCGCTCTTTGGCGGCCTGCAGGGCGCCGGCGGCTTCCTGCACGGCGGTCTCAGCCCTGGCCAGCGACTGAGCCGCTGCCTCTGCGGCCTTGCGGGCTCCTTCAAAACCGGCCAGCAGCAGGTCACGTTTTCTCCTGGCTTCCAACTGGGCTTTTTGCAGGGAAGCCGGGTCGCAGAGCTTCGCCGGGATGACGGACTCCCGTTCCTTTACCACAGCCAACGCTGCTTTATAGTCCTCACTCGCCTTTCCTGCATCCCTCTGCAAGGTTTCCAACTGCTCTTTTGCCTTTTCCTGTCGGAGTTTCAACTGCTCGATTTGATCGCTTAAGAGGGAGGCGTTTGACGCCGCCTGGCTTGCCTCCAGCCAACCTTCTTTGGCTTTAACGACTGTCTCCAGGAGAGTCTGCAGGTTCGTTCCGTACTTTTCCCCCAGTTCCTGCTCAAGCTCCCTGATGCCGCCCGAGATTGCTGCCTTTTTGTTGGTGATGGCATTTAATTCGAGCTGGGCCTTGTCGCGGCGTTTTTCAAATTCAGCTGTGGCTTGCTGTTTAGCCTTGATTTCCATTTCGCCCGGAAGCCTGACATTGCTCTGCGCGGGGGAGGGATGGTCCGTTGAACCGCATACCGGGCAGGGGAGGCCGTCCTGCAGGGCGCCGCTCAAAATTGCTGCCTGACCCTTGTTCCAGGCTTCCTGCAAACGGGCAACTTCGTCCCTGGCTTTGCTGTAGTTGCCCTGGCACTGCCGCAAGGCGCCGGCCGCCCGCGCCAGGTCCTTTTCTACAAGCGACAGCTCGCCGCGTTTGTCTTCGAGAATTTTTCTCTTTTGGTATACCTGCTCAGTGTTATGGAAGACCGCTTCCAACTCAGCTGCCTTTGCTCCCTGGTTTACCGCTTGAAGGTGCGCCGTAATTTTTTCATCGATGGCCTCCCTGAGCCGGGTTACAGCCGCTTCAGCCTTCTTAAGCTGTATTTCTGCTGTAGAAGCTAGTTTGCCGGTTTCCGCAGCCAACACGCGGGCCTTAGCCAGTGCGGCGACTTTTCCGGTCAGTTCCTCCAGCCGGGTCAGCGTTTGACCGGCGGCTTCCCGCTCGGGTCCTCTTGCTGTTTCCGCTGCCAGCTCCTTTTCCGCCAGCTCTTTTGTTGCCAGCGCGTCAGCTCTGACCTTTTCTTTGGCCAGGATGTTTACAGCCGCGCCTGACGCGTCTTGTCGCCGGGCTTCCAGGGATTTCTCCGCGTCCGCCAGGCTGGAGGCCAGGCGGGCTTGAGAGAGCAAGGCTTTTTTTGCATTAATTATTTCAACTTTTGCTACCAGCCCGGCCAAAGCGCCGGCCGCCTGCTTTTTTTCCTCAAGCCTGTCTTTGGCCTGGTTTCCCTCATCAAGCTTGTCCCGTGCGTCTTTAAGCTTTTTACCGCTGAGTTCAGTTTTAATCGCCGCTTCATTTAGTTGGTCCGTATGCAGCTTGAGCCGTTTTTCAAGCGCATCCCCGTTTTCCGCTTTTGCTTCCTGCAGCACCCAGGTCTTTCTTTCCGACAGCTTTTTAAAGTTATCAGAGAGCTCTTTGGCGGACGCTTTCAGCGCCTCCTCAATACGCCGGTAGAGTTCTGTGCGGAACAGCGCTTCCAGGATTACCTGGCGTTCCCGCGAGTCGGCGTTCAAAAGCCGGCGGAACTCGCCCTGGGGCAGCATCACCACCTGGCGGAACTGGCTGCTCTTAAACCCTAAAAGCTTTTCCACCGCCTCAGTAACTTTACTCCACCCGTTTTCCAGGACGTGACCTTCCTCAGTGTCAGTAGTGAGACCTGTCCGTTTCCACAGAGTCGCGTTATTGGACATGACTGTAAAGCCTTCGCCGCGCTTCTTGGGCCGCTCTTGTTCGGGACTGCGCTTGATGCGGTATTGCTCTTGACCGACGGCAAACTCAAAAGTTATTTCGGTAGAAACCGACGGGTCGGCATGGTCGCTGCGCATCTGCTTGCCGTCCCGCTGCGCCCCGCTGGTGTCTCCGTAGAGGGCAAAGCAGATGGCGTCCAAAATGGTCGTCTTGCCCGAGCCGGTGGGACCGTGCACCAGGAAGAAGGTACGCTCCCCAAGTTCCGTAAAATCCAGTGTCTGGGTACCGGCATACGGCCCAAAGGCGTTCATCGAGAGCTTTAGTGGCTTCATGGCCGCGCCTCCCGTTCTTTTCGATACAGTCCCTCCACTGTTTCAGTAAAGGCGCCGGCCTGCCCGTCATCCAGCGGGGCGCCGGTCACCTGCTCAAAGAACGAGGAGAAGAGGTCGATCTCGCTTAAGCGGCGGTGGTCCCCGCCTGGCCCGCGCAGCTCTCCGCCCGAAGTGAGGTGGGGGCGCTCGATATGCAGGACGTTGGGGTAAACCTCGCGGAGCTTGCCGATGGCGTCAAGTACAGCTTCGGTGTCCTGCAAAGTGACCATCAGGTAGTCTTCCCGGCTTTCCCCGTTTTGCGGCCCGGTCAGAATATCCTTTATAAAACCCTCCAAACAGCGCACGTCGCGGCGGGGTGTGAGGCAGATTTCCTCCAGGGCGGTTTTCCCCGCGCCGTCCATTTCCGTCAGGGTCACGGACTTGGTATGTGCTGACTCAGAGAAGGAGTATTTCATCAAAGAACCGGCGTAGCGAATGTTGTCACCGTTATTTTGGGACTGGTGCAGGTGCCCCAGCGCCGTGTAGTGGAAGGGCTGGAAGCAGGAGGCGTCGACCGTCCCCGTGCCGCCGACGGACAGTGGACGCTCCGACTCGCTGGCCTCGCCGCCGGCCACGAAGGCGTGGGCTATCGCCACCTTGCGGGCATCCGGGGGGAGCGTTTTAACTGTCCGGTTAACCAGCGAATACATAGCCCGCTCCTGGTCGACCGCTTCAGGGTCGGCCAGGATTTCTCTCACCACAGCCGGTTCGGCATAGGGGAGGGGGCAGAAGTAGACCGGTCCGTGCGAGTCGTGGAGCACAACCGGCGTCAGCCCCTGTAGCTGTCCGATAAGGTGCAGGCCCTGGCGGGCCAGCAGGCGGGTACCGAACCCCAGCCGCTCCGGGCTGTCGTGGTTGCCTGCGATCATAACGATGGGGACGCCGAAGTCCAGGAGTATGCTTGAGAGTGTCTCATCCAACAGTTTCACTGCTTCCGCCGGGGGGACGGAGCGGTCGTAGATGTCCCCGGCGATCAGGATAACGTCTGGTCTGGTATCGCCAACCAGTTTGACGAATTGGTCAAGTATGTAGGACTGGTCATCAGTGAGGTGCACGCCGTGGAAGATGCGGCCGAGGTGCCAGTCTGAGGTGTGAAGGATTCGCATATGGTTGTTCTCCTGTAATAAAATGCGGATATTGAAAAGCCATTTACTTAATTTGACTAAATAGGCTGGTATTCCTTTATTTTTATTGGTTTTTGTTATCTGTCAGATATAAAAGGGGTTCTGATTTGCTGCAATGAAAGAAGGGTGTTCCCACTAGCTGGAATCACCCTTTTACTTACCCTAATAAACGTTGTATTTCAGCAGTTATTAAAGCGACAAGCCTCTTTCCCGCCTGCTGTAAAGCGCTTGTAGGCGTTACCCCCAAATCTATATCCGCAGGCTCAACTCCGTAAATGGTCAATGTTTCAGGTAAACCGGTTATATTTTTGGCCTGCCTGATCACCCCGGGAAGTGACATATCGTGCAAGTCCTGCTCTTTATGATCCAGAACATCATCAATACCCAGACAGTAGACACTGCCCGGGCTATCCCCCGCGCGTATCGCGTCTATGGCAATAACGTGCCGGGAGCGGCTGATTTCCTCCAGATAATAAAATACAGATGTTCCCACCTCAAGCAACTGTACTTCCGGGGGCCACTCTAACTTCTGAAGCTCTTCCAGCACGAAGATGCCTATCCCGTCATCCGTCATTAGCAGATTGCCTAATCCAAGTATTAATATTTGCAGCCTTGGGTCATCTTGCCCTATATTCATAATACATTTATATTAATGGATAAAAATTTTAGGAGTATTCTGCATGCAAAAAGAGGACTTTAATTACCGCTGCCGGGAGTTATCTGCAGGACTGGATTTTCAGTTGACTAAATATGTACTTGATACGGTACAGGAGCACAGAAAAAGCAAATCAGCCGGGAAACTCCCTGTGATCTGGATTGAGACCAGCGACAGCGGGGATAACAACATCGCCTTTATGAATACAACCTATCCCTATCTGGGTCAGGTCCTCTCCGGTTTGATAGACCTGTTGTACAGCAATACCTTTATGGCGGCTCAAGGAAAAGATGCTCTCAGCATTCTGGAACAAGCTGCCGCAGAGCTGCGGGGTAAGTTCACCCTGGTGGTGGAAGGCGCTATACCGTTAAAGGATAACGGCCTCTATACAGTAATTGCACGTACCGAAACCTACAGACTTACCGCCCTGGATGCCTTGACATGGCTTGGCCCGCTTGCCAAATACGTTGTGGCGCTGGGCACCTGCGCCAGTTTTGGCGGAGTTTCGGCCGGCAGGCCGAATGTAACCGGAAGTGTAGGGGTCCGGGACGTATTGAAACGGGAGGTCATAAATGTAAGCGGGTGCCCTGTAAACCCCGACTGGTTCGTGGGTACGTTGGCCCACCTTCTGCTCTTTGGCGCGCCGGAGTTAGACAGCTTGAACCGTCCAGCCCTTTTTTATGGTTTTACCGTACACCGCCATTGCCAGCGGCGTTCCTATTTTGACCAGGGGCATTTTGCAGAAAAGCTGGGTGACCTGGAGTGCATGTTTTCTCTGGGATGTGTAGGGCCTAGGACCGGCGCCGACTGCCCTTACCGGCAGTGGATTAACCACGTGAACTGGCCTGTCAGGGCCAATACCCCGTGCATTGGCTGTACCAATGAAGATTTTCCCGACGGTTCCTCGCCCTTTTTTACTCCCTTGCCGGAAAAAAATCCACCCCCGCATGAAGAACAACCGGCTGCTTCTAAAGGAGGGGCAAAAGGTGAGTAAAAAGAGAGTTATGTTTAGCCCGGTCACACGCTTAAGCGGCCTCTTATCGGTAGAAGTGGTAGAGGAGCGGGGGGGTATTATAGAAGCAAAGGCCGGCGGCACCCTGTTCAGGGGCATTGAAGCGATCATGAAGGGACGTCACATAACCGACGCGGTTTATTTAACCCAGCGGGTTTGCGGCATCTGTTCGCTGGCTCACGGCACTGTTGCCGGTTACCTGTTGGATGGGCTTTATGACCATGAATTACCGGAAAATGCCCAGTATTTAAGGAATATCATGTTGGCGGCAGATACTTTGCAGAACCATATCAGGCATTTTTATTTTTTCAGCCTGCCTGATTATGTTAAGATGCCGGAACAGCCGCCTTTTTTAAACCAAAACTTACACGATCACAGGCTGTCCCAACAGGATAACGCACGTTTGGTAAACCACTATTTTCGCTCTGTTGCCGTCTCTCAGGAATGTCACCAGTTGTTAACGGTATTTGGCGGCAAAATACCGCACCAGCATAGTTTTGTCCACGGCGGTGTGGCCGTGGCTCCCACCGCTGATAAAATAAGCCAGTGCCTGGCTTTAATTCATAGTGTGCATAGTTTTGTTAAGGAGTGCCTCGTTCCGGACACCGAGCTGATAGCAAGCGCTTACAGGGATTATTTTAGAATAGGGGGGACACCGGGAAGATTTTTATCCTTTGGCATGTTTCGTTTCGGGTCTAAAAACCAGTCCCCCCTCTGGCGCAGCGGTGTATTGGCAGGAGCTCAACTGAGTGTGCCTGATGTCCGGTTAATCAGTGAGGATATAACCAGCTCCTGGTTTGTCAATGCCGATGGCCAGGAAATTCCCAGCCCAAGTAAACCCGCAGCCTATTCCTATATTAAATCCGTCCAGTATGCCGGACAGACCTTTGAAATGGGCCCATTGGCACGGATGTTGATCAATGGTTTCTACCGTGGGGGCAATTCCGCCATGGACCGGATTTATGCCCGCTCCATGGAAACCCTGCTGATAACTGAACTGGTAATAGATTGGCTGAATAAACTTGTTCCCGGCCCGCCTCCAATCCAACAAAAGAAAGTACCGGTAAAGGAATACGCTGTGGCAGCAACGGACGTGATGCGCGGCGCTTTGCTGCACAGTGCCCGGATTAAGGGGGAGCAGGTGGAGGAATACAGGATTATTACGCCGACCGCCTGGAACTTTTCGCCTAAGAACAACAAGGTTCAGACGGGACCCGTAGAGAGCGCCCTGACAGGGACAGTCATTCCCGGGCCGGACATGTTATATACAGTTTTGGGGCGGATCATCCGTTCCTTTGACCCCTGTATAAGCTGCGGCACTCATGTGTTAAATGCTAAAGGAGATTTAACGGGTAAGATGGTTTTTTGAGGAAACGATATCTTATAACATCTGTTTAAATGTTTCGTTTTCTGGGAGAATAGAAAAACAAGTGTCTTTTTTTAAGTAGCTAAAAAATTAACATTGCTTCAAGTATAAAAATTGTATTGCTGAGATACTGGGCAAAATAAAGTCCTTGGTGTATATTGGTAATAGCAGTTGTTCTGATGGTGTATAAGACAGATATGAGTTGACTGGGGGTCTAAAAAATGTTTGGCTTTGACCGTGTAACGTTTGATAGGCGCATAATGGGAGGGCAAGCATGTATTCGTGGAATGCGCTTACCGGTTTCACTCATTGTTAATCTCGTAGCGCATGGTAAGAGTTTTGATGAAATTCTTGACGAGTATCCGGATTTGGAAATAGAAGATATCCAGCAGGCATTAAAGTATGCGGCATTTTTGACTCGTGACAATATATATGCTCAGTGACGGGGAAAAAGTTATGAGATTTTTGGCGGATATGGGTATCTCAAATCGAACTGTCAAATGGTTGCGTCAGAAAGGTTATGACGCTATTCATTTAAGTGAGGAAGGCTTGCAAAGGTTATCTGATCAGGATGTTCTTTTAAAAGCGCAGCGAGAAAATCGCACTATTTTAACGGTGGATTTAGATTTTGGCTATCTTGTTGCAACAAGTGAAAGTAATTTGCCAAGTGTTATTATATTCCGGTTGAACGACGAACGTTCTGAAGTAGTTAATAGACGTCTTGAAAAAGTACTAACAGTATGCAAGCATGATATCGAAGCAGGTGTAATTATTTCTGTTAATGAGAAGTCTATACGTACGCGAAGATTACCGTTTTAGAAAGAGCTCCCGGTTCGATATTTTTATTGCCTTATAATACCAGATCAATTGAAACAGGGGGGGCTCAGCACTCCCTGTAGTAATCTCGAGCCATATGCCCATTTTAATACCTTTTGTGCATGTGCTAAAGAAGAAGTAATTATTAGTAAAAATGGCAAAGAAGATCTTGTGAGAGAACTCAAGAGATTTAGATTAATAAAATCAAGGGAAGAAAGCATTGCAGTTTATTTGATCTTTAATAAAGAGGAAATGGATGCATTAATTACTGCTTATCCAACTAGCGAAGATGAGTTGCTTAAAGAAAAGGGGTTTGGTAAAATAAAGGTTGGTAAATATGGTAAAGATATATTAGAAATTTTCAAGGAGTAATTTATAGCTGTTAGTCTTGTAATCTATTATTTAGCGGTTAATCAATATCTTTATTCAGAAGGCCGTGAGATTTTTCTGCTAAGCTGGTTTATAGTGTTATTAAGTAGATAGGACGGTATATATAGAGAGAGATATCCCAGGCCGTCCTTAAATAGGGAGTTAATGTAAAATACAAACAGACTTGTTTAATCTAAAACTTTGTTAATCTAAAACGTGGAGAACATAATGATATTCAGAATAACAACCTTTTTGCTGTTGCTTTCCCTTATATTCACACTCCCAGCTCAAGCCCAACCGGCTTCCCCTGCTTTTCAAGATATCAGCGGTTCATTTGCCGAAAAGGCGATCCTGGAGCTGGCGCAGCAGGGCATCATCAGCGGTATCAACCCGGTAGAGTTCGGCCCTGAGCAGAGCATAACACGCAGGGATTTTGCCGCGCTCCTGGCCAAGGTGCTGGGGATACAGCCGTTTGCTCCCTTGAAGCCCGCTTTTTCTGACGTGCCCCTCGATGCGCCAGGCGCCGGTTATGTGGAGGCGCTGGCCAAACTGGGTGTTTGGCATGGTGAGGGGGACGGCAGACTGGGTGCGGATGAGCCGGTTCTGCGGCAGGATGCTGCCGTAATGCTTTACCGCGCGCTGGAGGAGCGGTCATTGTCATCGTCCCTGGATGGACGCTATCTTGACGGGAGCCAGATATCTCCCTATGCGGAGGCAGGCGTGGTCTATGTGACCGGCCGGGGCTGGATGAGAGGCAGTGACGGCTGTTTCTTTCCCCTGCGGAAGTTGACCCGCGCTGAAGCGGCGATGATAGCCAACCAACTATTGATTATGAGAAAGGGACAGGCCCTGACGGCTATTCCGGTAGTCTCACCGAGAAAGCTGGAACTAAAGGCAGGGGAAGCCACGCATATTGCTCCGGAGACGGCGCTTATACCTCTTGCCTTTACCACCGCCTACGGGGTGGACGACCCGTCCTTTGGAGCGTTGTCAAATGACGGGACTATTACCGCCGGCAAACAGGCCGCTTCTGCCACCATCACAGTTAACGCCGGTTTGAACTCCTATGAGGTAATAACAAGCGTAAGGGCTTCACAGGCAGAAAATAAAAATGAGGGCGTGTTTGCAGAAAACAGCCAGCCTGAGAAGGAACTGGCAACCGGCGCTTCCTACCAGGTGGAACAGCTGGCGCCCGATTTGGGGTTTCAAGAGAAAGAATACAAGAGCTACTCCGGCCCTGTCGAAGGGCTTACATCCCAAGGCCAAGCCTGGACTGGGTTTCTACGCCAGCAGGGACGGGAGATTACTGTCGATCTGAAAACAGCCCAAGTCGTCAGCAGTATTTCACTTGAATTTTTACAAGATGCAGCGTCGGGAATAAGCCTTCCCGGCTTCCTAAAAGTTGCGGTTTCTCCGGACGGGAAATCGTGGTACCACTTAGGGCAGGTCAGCCATAATGTTGACCCTGCCGATACGGTGGTGCAGACTAAAAATTTGACTCTTTCCTTTGCGCCCGTCATCACGCGCTATATAAAGCTCAGTTTTCCCGTGAACAGCTGGGTCTTTGCCAGGCATCTTTCAGTCAGAGGGGGCGGACACGTGGATAATCCTGCGGTTCTGGCTCCTGCCGGTTACGCAGTCCCATCCACTGAAGGCTTCTTGAATGTTCCGGACATGAACAACATTCTATTGGTCTATACCGGCGGCAACGGTGATGATGGAACCTGGAAAAGTAATGACTTTCAGCCGATGGTAGCCTACCAGGACAGCAAGTGGGTTATCAGGGGCAGGCTCTTTGATACGATGCTCTTTCTGCCCTATGGGGATGTACCCTGCACCAGGGATGGCTGGAATGCCTATCTGGACGACCTGTTTAAGGAGGGGGCGCAGCTTTCCGCTCTGGACGAGGTGGTGGGGCGTTTGAATGAAAACACTGCAATAACAGGAAAAGAAAAGGTCATCCTGACTATCCCCTACCCTGATCCAAAACAGCAAGATTTTGGAGCGCTGGAAGAAGGTGGGGCGACCCTGGATTTTTCCGGATCCGTTGATAGCGGAGAGCAGGCTGCAGTGAGCAGGCTAAAAGCCGTACGGTGGTTTTATGACAGCCTGATCAGCAGGTGGAAGATGGCCGGGCTAAACAACCTGGAATTATCAGGGATATACTGGTACAGTGAATCGATAGACCAAACTGTTAACGGAGAGAAAGAACTGGTGCAGGGTACGGCGCGTCTGGTACGGGGTGACGGGCTTGAGTTTTTCTGGATTCCCTACCACGGGTCGCGCGGTTATGAGGACTGGATGTCATACGGCTTCACCCGCGTATTCCTGCAGCCGAATTTTTACTCGGTCGACAGCCCGCCGGAGGAACGCATGGATCGTACGGCGGACCTGGCCAGGCGCTATAACCTGGGAATGGAGCTGGAGTGTGACGGTAATATCCTCTACAACCGTTATTACTACGACCTGTTCTACAGGCAGTTGAACAGGTCCAAGCGGCTGGGGCTGGACCGGGACATCACCTTAGCCTGGTATGCGGGTTCCAAGGCGCTGGTCAAGGCGGCCGCAAGCAGCAGCCTCAAAGTACGGGCCGTATACGACGACATTTACAGGTGGATCAACGGGACCTATGCGGCTCCGGCCGGCACAGTGCCTGAGGAGTCTGTGGGCGCCGCTGGTGGGCAGGTTGAAGCGGAGAGCGACGATCTGTCCAGGAAATAGTATCAGTAAACTAGCGTTTGTTAATGTTGGCGCAGTATGCATGGACGATTTCTTCAGCCACTTTTTGCTGATACAGGATACGCATGTGCCCGAACAAGTCCAGCGGCAACATGGAGAAGCAGCTAACGGACAAAACATACCCTTTAGTTACCGGAGCTCCATACTCGTCTGTGAGGCAGGCCATGAACGGATGAACAACTACGTCCTGCCGGGTTCCAAATGTGGCCACGTGGATGCCTGCCTGAATCATTCTTCGGGCGGCTTCATTTTTTTGCCTTTCTATTCCCAGTTTGTCTTTCAACTGGTTTTCTGCGGCCAACTGTCTTACCGCCGGTGAGCCCCATATTTTCCGGACTAATCCTAGTAAATCAATCCTGTTGTAGGATAAGCCGGTAAGGGGGGAATTAAGGGTAATAACTCCTTTGATGGGCCCCGCGTTTTCAAGGCGATACTTGGTGACATAGTCAAATACAATCCTGCCTCCGAGACTGTGTCCTACCAGGAGGTAATGGGCCTGCGGATGGCTCCGGGTGAATTCATCAATCATGTTTTTCAAATGGTTGACGCTGAACTGGATCGGCTGTCCTGTGTCTGCAGGCCGGTAAGGCTTTGGATACCACCGCCCTTCCTGCACCAGGCCGCCAGTATAGCTGTACATCAGAAAATGCTCATCATTGTAGCTGAAGCCCAATCGTTCAAATGACGTGCGAAAATATTCAAAACCCATGGTATTGTAGGGGGATCCATCACAACTGGTATCAAGCCCGGGCACGAAGATAACATAAGTTTCTTCCTGAGGGGGTGGGAGGTTTTGCATCTGTTGAATAGGGGTTACTGGTTGGGGGGTTGAAGACGAAAATATTAATATTTTAATGATGAGAATGGCCAACGCTGCCATGCTGGCCATTAGGCGTATGTTCATTACCACGGTCCGGGACTCCCATCTCTCGGGTCTATCACAGTAGCGGCATTATTCTTTGTCATTTCCGGGATAAACATACTGCCATTTTAAATAATAGAAAAGATCTGAATGCCTTCATTAAGATATATAGAGTGTATATGAATTCACGATCATATTGTTTAAGAACAAGCTGATCACTGATACCGGTAAATATAAAACAGGGAGCGCCGTCACTCCCTGGAATCATTTCAAACGGTATGCGATTTGTTTCATATTTAACCAATAACTCTTCGGGCGCCTAAATACCTCGCTTTGTAATATGAATCAGATAGAGAAGTTATAGTAACAACACCCGCGCCGGAGCTGGAGTGGATAAATTGATTGTCGCCTATGTATATGCCGACGTGTGACGGTCCGGGTTCATAGGTGCTGAAGAACACCAAATCCCCTGGCTGAAGCTTGCTGACCTTGCTGCCGGCACTATACTGCCCGTCGGCTGTACGCGGCAAATTAATATTGAAGTAATCGAATACATAGTAAGTGAACCCTGAACAGTCAAAACCTGACGGCCCTTGACCGGCCCAGGCATACGGCACTCCAAGGTATTGCCTGGCAAACGCTACAATCGCCTGAGTGTCCCGGTCTATAGCTTGTCCGCGATTGGCAAGCGCTACTTGAGGATTTGCGCTTTGCAGCGCCAGCAATGTTTTCTCGCCGGCGACGCCGTCTACAGTAAGCTTGTTGTCATATTGAAAGTTGGCGACAGCGCTGCGCGTGCCGGGACCGAAAGCGCCGTCAGGCGTGCCCTGATAGTAGCCTAACTCGCTCAGCTTTGTTTGCAGTTTAAGTACGTTGTCCCCGGACATGCCTTGCTTTAGCGCTGCCGGCTCGCCGCCTGCCGCAGTATTCCCTGCAGAGGCCACCGTGCCTCCTTGGCGCAACGCTGCCAGTGTGCCCGCCCCAGCGATACCGTCCACCGTAAGGTTGTTGGCGGATTGAAAGCTGGCTACGGCGCTATGGGTACCGGGCCCGAAGGAGCCGTCCGGCGTGCCCTGATAGTAGCCTAAATCACGCAGTTTTTGTTGGAGCTTTAACACACTGTCTCCGGACATGCCTTCTTTTAACGCTGATTGTTCTCCATTATTTGAACTCAGAACGCGCAAGGCTTCCAATGTGCCCGCCCCAGCGATACCGTCCACCGTAAGGTTGTTGGCGGATTGAAAGCTGGCTACGGCGCTGCGGGTGCCGGGCCCGAAGGAACCGTCCGGCGTGCCCTGATAGTAGCCCAGATCGCGCAGTTTTTGTTGGAGCTTTAACACACTGTCTCCGGTCATGCCTTCCTTTAGGACTCCGCCATTTGAGCCGGAAAGGCGCAACGCCTCCAATGTACCCACACCGGCGATGCCGTCCGCAGTCAGGTTATTGGCCGACTGAAAGCTGGCGACAGCGCTGCGGGTGCCCGGACCAAAGACTCCGTCGGGCGTACCTTGATAGTAACCCAAATCGCGCAATTTTTGTTGAAGGTTTAGCACACCGTCCCCGGACATGCCTTCTTTTAACACGGATTGGTCAGCAAAACCGGCAGTGTTTTGGAGGAATAAAATCAACAGTGTTGCCAGGCAGATTGTAAAAAGCTTCAAACTCCTTTTCAATAATTCGCCCTCACTTTGTTGACCAAAATAGATGTTATTGACTTAATCTCCTTTCTTTAGCATGGCTCTTTAATTTCATTTCGTCTTGCATCGGGATTATTCCTCCATCAAAAACAAATTTCTTTAATTTCAGATAAATTATTAAAAAATTCAGTCGTTTTTTTAATAATAAAGGAACCCAAGGACTATTTTGCTCTTCATCTGTCGATATTGTTAATGTAATTTTTACCTGTGGGTCCGGGATGATTTTTACGCCGCATTGTAAGGCCAACCTGCGATGCTATTTTTCGTGCTGATTTACTGTAATTTATATTGCCGGTAAAAACAGGGAGTGCTTTTCAGCACTCCCTGTAGTCATATACTCTTTTGCTTTTCTTTTCGCTCCGTGGCAGAGAACCGTGTGGGACGGCTTCCACGTCCGTGAGGATCCCAATGCGGGTTTTTATATTTTTCTTCAGCTCGCCGGCCACCTTGTCAAGTGGTTGGCCCTCCAGCGCTTCAGCCTTAATCAGGATGGAGTCCTTGCCCTCAGAGCGTTTTACTATGATCTGGTATTCGCTGCCGGCGCCTTCGGTTATTTTCAGCACGTGGTCAATCTGGCCGGGGTAGATGTTGACCCCTTTGATTTTAACCATATCGTCGGTGCGGCCAAGGACCCGGGCGTGCATTGGGTAGGGGCTGCCGCAGGCGCATTGTTCAGTCAGAAGGCGGGTGATGTCGTGGGTACGGTAGCGCAAGAGGGGCATGCCCTCCTTGGTCAAGGTTGTAACGACGAGCTCGCCTTCCTTACCGGGAGGCAGCTGCGCGCCTGTGACCGGGTCGATGATTTCAAAAAGCAGGTGGTCGCTCCAGTAGTGCAGACCGGCGTGTTCAGGGCAGTCGATGGAGATACTGGGCCCGTAAATTTCGGTAAGGCCGTAGATATCAAAGGAATCGATGCCTAAAAGTTCTTCGATCCTGGCCCGCATTTTGTCGCCCCAGCGCTCCGAACCGATGATACCGATGCGCAGCTTGATCTTGTCTTTAAGTCCCCGCCTGTTGATTTCTTCTCCCAGGAGCAGGGCGTAAGAGGAAGTCGCGGTCAGGACGGTGCTTTGCAGATCGATCATAAACTCAATTTGTTTTTCCGTGTTGCCGGGGCCCATGGGAATGGCCATGGCGCCCAGCCGTTCCACCCCGGCCTGAAAGCCGATCCCCGCCGTCCACAACCCGTAGCCGGGGGTGACCTGGACGCGGTCCCGGTTGGTTACCCCGGCCATGGCCATGCAGCGGGCCATCATCTCGGCCCAAATTGAAACGTCGTTGGCGGTGTAGGGTACGATGATCGGCTTGCCGGTGGTGCCTGATGAGGAGTGGATACGTACCACTTTTTCTTCCGGAACGGCTTGCAGCCCCAGCGGGTAGCCCTGGCGCAGCTCCTCCTTGGAGGTGAATGGTAACCGGGCCAGATCGGCCATGGTTTTCACACCCAGCGGGTCTATTCCGGCCTCATCCAGCTTTTTGCGGTAAAACGGCGAATTCTTGTAGATGCGCGGTAAGAACTCACGCAGTTTGGCTTCCTGGCCGCCAATGATTTCCTCCAGGTCGAAACGCTTCTTGGTTTTAATTGATACTACTGACATTACGCCACCTCCATGGCCCGGCGCCCGACTTCAAAAGCGCGCTTGTTGGTATTCTGAAGCTTCTCCGGAATTAAGTTTAAGACTGCCTGCAGCAGTTGCTCCGGTTCAAAAGGAAGTCCCGGCAGGGTGGACAGGGCTCCCAGGATAATGACGTTGCCGGTCTTAATGTTGCCGGCGCTTTTGGCCAGTTCATTCAGGTCGAGCAAAACTACCTTTCCGGGTTGTTCCCGCAGGTACCGTCGCATTGCCTCCCGGTCGTAGCTGGAGATACCCAGCTGCACCGAAACCGGGACGATGGCGGAGGAGCTGGCGATAATGACGCCGCCCGGTTTCAACTTGGGCAGGGCTCTTATGGTTTCCGCCAGTTCAAAACCGAGCAGGATATCGGCCTCGTGGTCCGGTATGGTGGCGCCGAAGAGCTGTTCACCTATCCGCACCTGGCTGGTGACAGAGCCTTCCCTTTGGGCCATACCGATTATTTCCGAGGTGCGCACATCCAGTCCCAGGCCCATACCTGCGCCGGCCAGCGCCCGGGAGGCCAGCACGGATCCCTGACCGCCGACGCCGCTGATAACGATATCGAGCTTCATTGCTATACTAAACCTCCTCGATGGCCCCGACGGGGCAGACCTGGTCGCAAAAGCCGCAACCAAAGCAGTTATCCAGAATTTCCGGACTGCCGGCCGGTTTACCGATGGCGGGGCAGCCCAATTCGTCAACGCAGGCGCCGCATCCTGTACAGAGATCGGGGTTAATCCTGCGGCGCCGCCCTTTTTTCATTTGCGCAACACACGCACGCTGCATAACCACTACGGATGGCCCGTCAAAAGCAAGGGCCTCTTTAGCCGCCTGCATGGCTGTTTTCAGATCAAAGGGATCTGCCACCCGCACAAACTCTACACCACAGGCTTCAGCCATCCGGGCTATGTCGATCGACCTGTCAGTCGGCCCCATTGCTGTACGGTTAAGCCCGGGGTGGGACTGGTGGCCGGTCATGGCCGTGGTACTGTTGTCAAGAATAATCAGAGTGATGTTGGCGCCGTTGTGTACCGCGTTAATCAGGCCCGGTATGCCGGAGTGAAAGAAAGTGGAGTCTCCCAGAAAGGCTACCTGTTTGCGGTGCGGCTCCACCCGGCTTAAGCCTGCGGCGATGCTGACACTGGCGCCCATGCAAAGGCAGGTGTCCGTTGTGTATAAAGGCGCCATGGCGCCTAAAGTATAGCAGCCGATATCCCCGGCAAATAACGTGTCTTTGCCACGCGCCGCTTCTTTAAGAATATAGAAGGAGGCACGGTGCGAACAACCGGCGCATAGGACGGGCGTGCGCAAAGGCAGCTCCGGCGCAGTAGAGGTTGCAGCCTGCTCAGGCTGCCGGCCGTAAAAACTTTCCAGGATACTCCTTACTTTATTCACATTGAACTCGCCTTCACGTGGCGAATGATTGTCGTTTTTACCGGAAATCTGCGTCGCATACCGATTTTTCCAGGCTAGGGCGATAACCTGGTCTTCCACCACCGGCTCCTGTTCCTCAATTACCAGAATTTTTTTAGCATGCTGCAAGAGCTTTAGGACCGGACCGGCAGGCAAGGGGTAGGGAGTGCCGATTTTCAAGACGGAGGCTGCAAGGCCGGCCAGCTGCAGCGCCTCCATCACATAGTTGTAGCTGACGCCGCAAGCGATAATCCCCACGTCAGATTGTTTATTAATTGTTAGCTGGTTAAATGGTGAACTCTCGAAGCTATCCCGCGCGACTTCCTGCTGGCCGTTGAGCCAGACATGTTTACGGGCGGATAGGTTGGGAAAGATCACCCAGTTGGGACTTCTTTGAAAACCGGAAATAGGCTGGAGCGATGCGTTGCCATCCTGTATCTCCACGTCCTGGCAGGCGTGGCAGGTCCGCGTGGTTGGCCTTAAGATTACCGGCAGGAGCAGTTTCTCTGATAAATCAAAGGCGTACTTGGTCATTTCCAGCGCTTCACGTGGCGTGGCCGGGTCGAGGACCGGGAGTTTGGCAAACCGGGCAAACAGGCGGGTGTCCTGTTCGGTCTGGGAGCTGTGCGGTCCGGGGTCGTCCGCCACCACCAATACCAGCCCGCCCTTGACACCGATGTAGGCCAGGCTCATCAGTGGGTCGGAGGCCACATTCAGCCCGACTTGCTTCATGGCCGCCAGCGACCGCGCTCCGGCGTAGGCGGCGCCTGCCGCGACTTCCAGGGCTACTTTCTCGTTGACCGACCATTCAGCGTAAAAGCCCTTTTCCCGGGCTAAGCCGGCCAGGGTGGACAGGACTTCCGAGGAGGGTGTGCCCGGATAGGCGGCAGCTACCTGAACGCCGGCCTCTATCGCACCGTAGGCAATTGCTTCATTTCCCATGAGGAGTTTTAATGTCAAGTTTGTTTTCCCCCTATGTGGGACGTGGGACGTGGGTATATCCTGCATTTCTTCAGGGTCTCTTGTAATTCCGGAGAATCTCCTGAAATTTGCATGTCCCATGTGCCGCGTCTAAAGTACTGTCTGATTTCCTTTATCCGACCGTTTAGATTTGCATGATTCAGACGGCAAATATAAGCTTAAAAGACGCAAATTTTTGTATAATTCGACACCTGACGCAGGATTCCTTTATGATGGCGCATATCGTCAGGGAAATACTCTTGGATTTTGCCGGCATCTCAATTATGGGCGCAAATTTATTTTCACACGGAAACTACGAAGCAGTTTTAAGATATTCTTAAAGCTTTCTTGGGCATGTGCATAATGAATTCGTACCCACATTAGGAAAATCCATATCCGCGGTTACAGTTATTCACTTCAAAGAAATGCAAGCTATACCCACAACTCACATCCCACGACTCACGTCCCACGTCCCACGTCCCACGTCCCACGTCTCAAACGACACCGTAGCCTTTAACCCGTGCGTACACGCTGATGGCCAATAGCAGCGCCATCAGGCCTGTCAAACAGTAATCCGCGACTCCCAGGCGGGGATCACGCAGGTAGGTGCGGCGCCCGCCGCCGTAGCCCCTGGTTTCCATGGCCATGGCCAGGTTTTCGGCCTTGTTAAGAGAGAGCAATACCAAAGGTACACCTACCGGCGCGTAGGACATGATTTTTTTAAACGGGTTGAGTCCTTCTAAAGCGTGTCCTCTGGCCTGCTGAGCCTCACTGACCTGCCTGACCTCTCCGAAGAAAGTGGGGATAAAGCGTAGCGCCGTCAAAAAGGTAAAAGCATAGTCGTAAGGGATTTTAAGTTTCTCAACCAGGGTCAAGACGATATCCTGGGTGCGTGTTGTGGCCAGAAAAACCATGAAGCTCAATACCAGTGCCAGCATGCGGGCGGCCATTGCCAGTCCCGTGAGCAAGCCCTGGTCGGTTACTGGCAGGTAGTTGGTGCCGGGGACCAGATGGAAAAGGGCCTGCCCCTGGTCGTAGAAAAGGGCTTGAATGATTAATAAAATAAGGGCAAATATTGACAGTCCGGCGCAGGCCGGGAGGAAATTTTTCAGCACTCCGCCCAGGGCGGCTACAAACAGCACGGATAACAAGAGGGCCAGGAGGTAGCGGTAATCATTGAAGAGGAGCCCCGCCGCCAGGACAAAAAGAGACCAGAAAATCTTGGACATGGCATTTAACCGGTGTACCGGGGAGTTGCCATGTATATATTCAACGGCAGCAGCCAAGCTGCTCACCTCCCATCATTGTCAGCAATTGGTACATCTCCTCGACACTTAAAACTCCGGGGGGGATCGTGTGCCTTCCCAGCCCTTGAGCCAGGGCTGTTATCTGGGGCGGGCTGAGGTAGGTTTCTTTCAATAACTCAGGCCGGGCGAATACTGAGCGCACCTCCCCGTCAACCAGGACCTCACCCCGGCAAAGTACAATGACGCGTTTGGCGTAACGCGCCACCAGCGACATGTCATGGGTAATAAAGAGTATGGTATGCCCGGCTTCATTCAGCTTTCTGACCATCTCCATGATCTGCTTCGATTCGCGGTAATCCTGGCCGGTGGTGGGCTCATCCAGTACTATTGCTTCAGTCCGCATGGCCAGCACCGAGGCCAGGGCCACCCGCTGCCGTTGCCCCTTGCTCAGATTGAAGGGGTAGGTCTGGTAATGCCCGGTTAATCCCACTTCTGCCAGTGCTTCGTCGACCCTTTCTTTGATCTGCCCGGCAGGCAGTCCCAGGTTCTTTAAGCCGAAAGCGACCTCCCGGCCGACGGTATCATGGAAGATCTGGTGGTCGGGGTTCTGGAAGACGTAACCCACCGTACGGGCCAGTTCGGAAACTTTAAGGGGATTGGAGTCCCTGCCTCCGACGTAAACCTTGCCCGAGGAAGGCTTGTGCAGTCCGTTAAAGTGCTTGGCCAAAGTAGTTTTACCGGCTCCGTTTTGACCGATGATGGCCACACATTCTCCCTTGCCTATTTCCATGGAAATATTTTTCAGGACCGGACGCCCTCCGTTATAGGCGTAGGAAAGGTTTTCTATTTTGATCAAAGCCGGTCTGGTCATTATATTTGCCTCCGCAGCATTCTTTCTACAAAAATGCGGCACTGCTCCACCGTCAGGGGCAGTGAATACTTGTCATGACCGCCGAGCATGCTTGCCAGCCGGGTCACCTGGGGTATCCTGACACCTATTTCCTCCAGTTCATTCTGCCTGGCAAAAACCTGCCAGGGTTCCCCTTCCAACGCGACCGTTCCACCGTTGAGCACCAGGATCCGGTTGGCATAGGCGGCCAATTGCTCTGTCTTCTGCTCAATCATCAGGATGGTGATGCCGTGCGCACGGTTCAAGTGGCTCAAGACATGAAATATTTCCTCTGTACCCACTGGATCCAACTCGGAAGTGGGCTCATCCAATAGCAGAATTTCCGGCAGCATGGCCAGGGCGGCAGCGATAGCCACACGCTGTTTCTCGCCGCCGGAAAGGTTGATGGTTGGCCGGTTGCGCAGTTCTGTGATGCCGACGAGTTCCAGCGCCTCACTGATGCGTCGCTCAATTTCCCTAGGTGGAAAGCCGAGATTTTCCGGTCCGAAGGCCAGTTCCTGTTCAACCTCGGTGGAGATAATCTGCGCCTCAGGGTCCTGAAAAACGCTCCCCACCAGGCGGGAAATCTGGGCGGTGCTGCGCTCGAATATTGATGTCCCTTGAAGGTCGATACGGCCCTGCAGTCTCCCACCCTGGAAATGAGGGATGATGCCGTTTAAGCAGCAGGCCAGGGTGGTCTTGCCCGCTCCGGTAGGCCCGGTGATACCGATAAATTCACCTTTTGCTACGCTGAGGTTGATGTCTTTCAGTGCCGGCTGAAGCGCCTGGGGGTAGCTGAAGGTGAAATTTTTGATTTCCAGCAGTGGCATCACTCGTTCATCCTTCCATGTGTCGTGGGTCGTGAGACGTGGGACGTGTGTACTTATACTGCATTCCTCGGGGGTTTTGTGCGAATGAATTCGCACCGCATTTTTGGGGGTAACCATTTTGCTTAGTCGCAGCCTTAGAGCTTGAGGAACTTTTTGGCCGGCAGGTACAGGATCTGGGCCAGCACGGCATTGATCACGGTAACAGGAATTACCACTCCGATGCAGGCCGCTTTCCAGGCGATCATCATTTTATCAGGCGGCAGGTCCAGGGCAAACTTGAAGTTTAAAGTGATGTATAACAGGCCGCTGACCAGCGTACCGATGGTTGTTGCAAGGATTGGCTTGAAGGAGTAGTTGCTGAGGTTGAATTCCGGTAGGTACCTGACGATAAAAGCGCAGGCCAGTGCTCCGGCCGGCTCGGAGAATAAATTCAGGTAGGGGATGGGTGACTTGGAGAACATCATGGCCACCGCGCCGCCTACCAGGCCGATGCCTATAGCGCCGCCGAGGTTGGGACGAACCAACAGGATGGCAATACAGTACATGGCAATGACGAAGTTGGGAGTGATACCCGCGATGGGCGGCGTGAACATGCGCAGGACGGCTCCGATGGCAATCAGGACTGCTACAACAGCCAGCTGCTTGGAGCGCGCCATCCTGTTTTCGTTTATATTAATCTCGTAAGCTTGGGGTTCAGACATTATAAATAACCTCCTCAATAATAAGTAAACCGGGCAGCGCGGCCCGGTCTTTGGACAAATAAAAAAAATCCTCGTCTCCACTCGCCCAGGCTCAGCTCATGCTCAACTCACCTCACTTATGTAATTGTCGATTCCAACTCTGCTACATGTGGAAGGCTACCCTTCCAACTTACTAAATATTATCACAGGACCGTCATAATGTCACTACAAAAATCTCATAGGGTCACAAAAATATTCATAATCCCGGCAACTGCCAAGGGATGATTTTTGTGTCAGATGGAACAAATATCTTTATATAGCATAATATGGATATATAAGTGTTGAAAGGGTGATCCCATAATGCCGGATAATGTATCTCCGAATGAAATGAATATTTCTGCAAACTGCGGAGAGGCTTTGGAGTCTATGTACCCGGATATTTATCATTGTGTGTATCCGATGGTAAGAAGCATGTGCGAGATGTACGATGTTCCTGCAAATACTTGTATGTATCCTTCCCCAAGTAGAGCCGTTGTGGAACAGATGGCTGACCAAATATATAATACCGTAGCAATTAACTTCGGGATTAGAGATGATGTGCAACCCATGCCGCGCCAGTTTGTAGGGCCGGGGTTTGTAGGGCCTGGGTTTGTCGGGCCCGGGTTTGTCGGGCCCGGGTTTGTCGGGCCCGGATTTGGGGGACCTTTTGTTGGAAGAAGATTTTTAAGAGACTTGATTGCCATATTGTTAATCAGGGAATTATTATTCAGGAGAGGGAGGTTTTTTTAATACAGAATCATGATATCCGGTACCTACCTATAGAAAAACAATACAAAACAATTACCCAACGATGTGGGTGTGAATTCATTTGCGCATGACCCCAAGGGAATGCCTGCACCCACATGGCTAAGTTTTAGTAAGGAGCATGGGTGTCCAGGTCGTTAAAATATGGGTACCGGGTACTTATTATATAATAGTGGCTGATTCGGTTATGGTCAGAATGCATTCGGCTGCATCGATTTCCGCCTTTACTCCCAGCGGCAGGGTGGCCTTGTTGACTCCATGCCCGGTAGCGAGACCGTAATAACAGGGGACGGCTGTATCCTTCATTGCGTCCTTGAGTACTTCCAGAAGTGAAAAGGAACTCGTGTTTTCCTCCGCCTCACAACCGGCGAATTCTCCAAAAACAACACCCGCGACAAATCTGAATTTGCCGGCCAACCGCAATTGCTGCAGCATCCTGTCAACGCGGTAGGGCTGTTCATCTACGTCTTCCAGGAAAAGGATCGCCCCCCGGGTATCAATCTCGTAAGGAGTACCCAGGGTGGCTGCAATGAGAGTAAGATTGCCGCCCAGTAGGCGGCCGCTGGCCCGGCCCGGCCTGATTACCTCGCACCTGGTGTCCGGGGCAGGTGGGATGACCCCCAGCGTAAAGGGGCTGGTAAGGGCTTTATAAAAATGGTTGATTGTGTATGCCCCTGCTCCCCGGCCAAAATCGGATACCAGCATGGGACCGGAGAAAGTCACCAGTCCGGCATGCTTCCAGATAGCGAGCTGGAGAGCGGTAATATCGCTATAACCCACCAGTATCTTGGGATTGTTCCTGACGACGCGGTAATCTATTTGGGAGAGCAGTCTCATACACCCATACCCCCCCCGCAGGCAGAGCAGACCGTCTATGGCGGGTTCAAGGAACATATGTCTCAGGTCGGATAATCTTTCTGTGTCTGTTCCGGCCAGGTAACGGTTTTTCTTTAATGCGTTCGGAGCCACAGCAACCTGGAAGCCTAGCTCTTCCAGCAAATATTTTCCAAGCTCTACTTCCAGGGGATCGTATGAGGGACTTGCCGGCGCGATGATACCCAGGGTAGAGCCATAAGCCAGAGCATGTGGTTTTATCAATTGCGTTTTTCATCACCACTGGTTTTTTAACTGTTATACTTGTTCTAATATATGTTCCGGCAGCAGAAACGATCATTGTGGTTTGCTTATAACTATAAATTACCAGAAGTTATTACTTTGCATTAACTCGATAACGCATATTGGTACGCATTTCAACTTTACTGTTATTGCCACCGTGGAGGTGTGGTAGTATAATAATCTCAATGGGATCAAGAAGATTCCTCTTTCAATGATTACAGCTTTAATTTATGAATTGAATATAAGGAACTCAGGCCATGAAGGTTTTGCCGGGAAAACGGCAGAATTTTTATGGCATTTTTTATGGGGGGGGGGGTTAAATTGTTGGATACATCAATAATACATAATCTTGACGCCCGGGTAAAGGTGGTTGCCATCTGCAGTTTTGTCGCGCTCACCTCTACCATGAACTCCATCCCTCTCTTGGCTACTGCGGTGTTATTCCTGCTGTTCCTGGTGGGCATCGCCCGTATTCCGGCAGGTAGCTTCTTCAAGAGGCTGCTTTGGATTATCCCTTTCGGTGGCATGCTTGTAGTGTTGTTCCCTTTCATCACACCGGGCGTGCCGGCTTTTGAAATTAAAACGGGCCTGTTCACTCTGACGGCTTCCGAAGATGGGATTAACCGTGCCGCCGTGCTCTTCTGCAGGGTTTTGGCCGCAGTATCCGCTCTTTCCTTACTGACGTCCACTACCGGGTTCAGCGCTCTGACGGCCGCTTTCAAAGAGCTCCGGGTGCCGTCTCTGCTGGTGAGCCTGATTGAGTTTACCTTCCGCTACATGTTTGTACTGTCCGATGAGATGCAGCGCATGCGCACCGCCCGTCGCGCCCGCTGCTTCGAGGGAGGAGGCAGCCTGTTTAACCGTCATGTTTTCAAAACCACCGGCCAGTTGGTGGGAGTCCTTTTCATCCGTTCCTGGGAACGGGGAGAGCGTGTTTACAACGCCATGCTGGCCCGGGGGTATTCCGGCCAGGCCGGGCCGGTCGCCGGGCGCAGCTTTAGCATAAAGGATTTGTGCCTGGGAGCCGGCATTCTCGTTTTTGCCCTCAGTCTCCGCCTGATAGAAATCGGGGGTCAATTATGGCAAATGTCATTGAAATAGAGAATTTGCACTACACCTACCGGGACGGGACCAAAGCTTTGGACGGTCTCAATCTTACCATTGAGGATGGCGCCAGGGTGGCCTTGCTGGGGCCTAACGGGGCCGGCAAGTCAACACTCCTGCTGCACCTGAACGGTATCTACCAGGCCCAACAGGGCAAAGTCAAGGTACAGGGCCAGGAGCTTACCTCCAGGAATGAGCAATGGGTGCGCGGTGTAGTAGGCCTGGTTTTTCAAGATCCTGACGACCAGGTTTTTTCAGCAACGGTCTGGGAAGACGTGGCTTTTGGTCCCACCAACCTGCGACTGTCCAAAGATGAAATCGCGAGCAGGGTGGACGGGGCTTTGGCCGCGGTCAGGATGGCGAAGTACCGTGACAAGGCTCCCTATCACCTGAGTTACGGGCAGAAAAAAAGGGTGGCCATTGCCGGAGTGCTGGCTATGAACCCGCGGGTAATTATCCTGGACGAGCCGGCCGCCTACCTTGATCCATGCGGTAAAGACATATTGATGGATATTTTGAGCCGGTTGAACCAAAATGGCACCACCGTGGTCATCGCCACTCACGATGTCGACCTGGCGGCAGAGTGGGCTGAACAAGTGCTGGTGATCAAGGATGGCCGGACTCTGGCTCAAGGAGGTACCTCTCTTTTAGCCGACGAACACCTGGTAAGGGAGGCTGAGTTGCGCTTTCCGGTCGTTGCCCAGATTTTTCGCAACCTGCCGGAGTTGAAGCCCGACCCCTTGCCCATAAAAATTATAGACGCGGTTTCCCAGATAAGGAACTCACTCAGAATAAAAGATACGGCAGGCCGGTGATATTTTTTAAAATCACCGGCCTTTTTGGTATAATAATATATAAATTGGATCGAATTGCAATTAAATGGGAATGAAGTAATTATTGCCCATTATACTTGGAGGGATAGCAATGCCACAGGCTGTTAGAGCGCACCTAATTGTAACCGGCCTGGTTCAAGGGGTATATTACAGGGCCACGGCGAGGCAAGAAGCCCGTACTCTCAATATAACCGGCTGGGTTAAAAACAGAACGGACGGAGCCGTGGAAGCAGTGATTGAAGGGGATAGGGTAAAGGTCTTAAAATTTATTGACTGGTGCCGGCAAGGTCCCCCAGCGTCACAAGTCCGTGACGTACAAGTTGAGTGGGGGGATTTTAGAGGTGAATATCAAGATTTCAGCATCGTTAGTTAGGAGAGTTCCCAGTTAGCTTACAGTAAAAGGATAATTGACCCATCACATAAGTTATATTCGGGTGCGTTTCGCACCCATGCATATAGTTTTATAAAGGAGATAAACATGCTTGATATTCGCAAGATTCATGTTCCAACACCTTACCAGGTTGGTCCGGTTAACTGCTACCTGATCAGGAACCGGCCTTATACCTTGATTGATCCGGGGCCTGAATCGGCAGAGGGACGCAAAGGCCTGCTGGCAGGTCTTACAGCCGCAGATGTAAGACCTGACGAAATCGAACAGGTGATAATTTCCCACTGGCACGCCGACCATAGCGGCTTGGCCCGCTGGCTTAGCGAGCAGTGGGGGGCGCAAATTTATGTGCACAGGCTGGAAAAGCCAAAGCTCACGCCTGGTTATGACAAACACGCGGAAAGACTGCCCTTCCTGCGTGAAGCCGGCGTGCCTGCAGGTGACCTGGAGGAAGTGCTCAACGACCGGGATCCGCTGCCCCGGCCGTTGCTGCCCGCAACCAGGGTCAATCTGTTGGAAGGTGGAGAGCCCTTTGCCTTTACCGGTGGCGAAATTCAGGTTATACATATGCCCGGCCATACTACGGGACATATCTGCCTCTATGACACTGAAAGTAGAACATTTCTGGCCGGGGACTTCATCCTCGCACACATTACCCCAAATCCCTTTATGACGGCCAGACCGGAAGACCCCGTTAAAAGAGTACCGGTACTAGCTCAATATTTGACGGGGTTAAATAGAATGAAATATATGGATATAGGTCTAATTTTAACCGGACATGGGGAGAATATTGACGATTGCGCCACGTCGGTTGAAAAGGTTTTAGAACACCGGTATAAGCGGCTGGATGTTATTGCAGGCATCCTTGATGGAGCGGTTTTAAATCCCTACCAGGTAATGAGGACCATGTACCCCGCAGTCAGGGGGTTTGAAATTCTGCTGGGAGTTTCCGAAGTTTTCGCTTGTCTGGATTACCTTGAGACCCGGGGTAAGGTGAGACACGAAGTGCAGAATGGGGTTTCCTTGTACCGCCATTCCTCCTAAAAAAAAATTTAAAGGGGGTATAAGCATGAACCTGAGGGTATCCGCTGCCATTGCGGCCGGGAAGATCGCCTTCTGGCTTAGCAAAAAAAAAGGCAACAAAGGGTCTTCCTTGCCGGGTATGGTTGCTCTCAAAATATATTCCGGCACGCTACGTTATTTGGCCGCCCAGGTCCGCAAGCAGATTGTCGTTGTCAGCGGGACCAACGGGAAAACTACCACCTCTAATATGATTTTCGGGATATTGAGTTCTGCCGGCTATAAGAACATTGCCAACCTGGAGGGGGCGAACCTGGTCTCGGGTGTTACTGCAAGCTTTATCAAGAGCGCCGGGCTTAGTGGGACAATCGACTGCGACTATGCGGTGCTGGAAGTGGATGAAGCCACTATGCCTATTGTTTTAGAGGAACTAAGTCCAGGGGTCGTGGTCCTGACCAACTTTTTCCGGGACCAATTGGATCGCTACTGGGAACTTGACAAAGTCACCGGTGTCATACGTAAATCCCTAAAAAATAGCGGTAAAAATATCACTCTGATCCTGAACGCAGACGACCCGCTGGTGGCCCAGTTTGAGAGGACCACCGGCTTACCTGTGGTGTTTTACGGCCTATCCGGCAGCGAGCGCTCGGTCAGTACCAGCACGCAGACCAGGGAGGCGCAGTACTGTCCTTTCTGTGGTTCGCCACTGGGATATGATTTTTACCATTATGGGCAGTTGGGCCGTTACCGCTGTAACGGCTGTGGGTTTGCCCGTCCACTCGCCAGGGTTGAGGCCGGGGAGCCGGGTATAAAGGACGGTGTCGTCAACTGCCGCCTGTATTTTGACCGGCAGGAAGCTGGGCTGACCATGCAGGTACAGGGCCTTTATAACCTTTATAATGCTATGGCTGCCTTTGCCGTGGGACTGCACCTTGGGGTTGAAGTGCCGCTTATGCTGGAGAGCCTGCGCAAATACCGTCCGGTCCTTGGCCGGTTGGAGAGGTTTAACTATCAAGGCAGGAGCGCTTTCTTAAGTCTGGTCAAAAACCCCACCGGTTTTAACGAGGGCCTTGCAGATTTGCGCAGTATCAAGGGAACAAAAAGCGTCTTCTTTGCCATTAACGACAATGATGCGGACGGGAGAGACATTTCGTGGCTGTGGGACGTTGATTTTGAGGTTTTGGATACAGACCACAATGATTTGGCGGTCTTTATCTGTTCCGGCAGCAGGGGAGAAGAAATCGCCCTGCGCTTGAAATACGCCGGCATACCTGTGAACAAAATCGTTGTCTACAAGGATATGGGGAGAGGCATCAGAAGTGTACTGGACAGTCGCACGGATATGGCCTACCTCTTTTCGACTTACACCGCTTTGTGGCCTGTCCACAAAATACTGAACAGCATGGCCGACAAGGAGGGTCCTTATGCTTCAGGTGTGTCATCTGTATCCTGACCTGTTAAACCTGTACGGGGACCGGGGCAATATCATCGCCTTTGTGCAACGCTGCCGCTGGCGCAATATACCCGTTTCGGTGAGGGCTATCAACCTCGGAGAACCGGTTCATTTCAAAGATTACGATTTTGTCTTCCTGGGCGGCGGGTCGGACCGGGAACAAAACCTCATCGCGGCTGATTTAATTAAACGCAGGGACGAATTTGCGGCGGCCATCGAGGATGGGCTGGTGGTACTGGCTATATGCGGCGGCTACCAACTGCTTGGAAAGTATTATCTTACACTTGATCACCAAACTATACCCGGACTGGACATCCTGGATTTTTATACCCGCGCCGGGAACAAACGTATGGTCGGCAATGTAGCGGTCGAGGTGAATTTGGGCGGAAAGAAGTTCAACATAGCTGGCTTTGAAAACCACTCCGGCGAGACCTACCTGGGGAATATCCGGCCACTTGGCAGGGTCCTGGCCGGGCGGGGCAACAACGGTGTGGACGGGCTTGAGGGCGCCCGCCACAAAAATGTATTTTGTTCCTACCTGCACGGCCCGCTGTTGCCCAAGAACGCCGGACTGGCCGATCAATTGATTGCTCTGGCCCTGGCCAGGCGAGGCATGGAACCAGAACTGATACCCCTGGAGGACCGGTTCGAAAACAGCGCCTGCCAGGTTATGTTGGATAGGCTTAGAGTGGTGAAAGGATAGATATTTTGCTTTTATTTTTTCCTTTTAGGTCTTTTATTTCCGTTTCCATTACAGTCCCTGTTGTTTAAAATAAATATAGTATAGTGAATAAAGAATCCTGTATACAATGACAGGGGGTAGTGGACAGTGCAATACATCGTAACCTGGTCGGAGGGTGACGAAGTCTGTTACCGTTTTGTAGATGAAGATGAGATCGGCAGTTTGTTCGAGGAAGATAAAAAATATATAGTGGCCGTGCTGCCCAATTAACCGCCAAGAAGTACAAACAAGAAGTATAAATATTGTGATTAGATTCTTTCACAAGACTTGTCGTTAAACCTCAGATCCTATCATAATCTAAGGCTGGATTAATCCGGCCTTTTTGTATATATTAAAAGAACATATGATGGTCCATATTCAAGGAGGGAGAAACATGAACTGGTCCGGCCTGAAAACAATCAGGGCTGCCGCCATCCTGGCAGCGTTACTCTTAACATTATTATTGCTAAGCGCCTGTACACGTTTTGGCGGCAAGGGTTCCGGGCAGGTTGCGCCGGGTGGCGCGCCTCAAGGGCAGGAAGAAGATTTACCTGCTCAGCAATCATTGAATCTGGCCTTGTACTACGTCAAAATTACCGATAAAGACGCCTACCTGGTCCGCGAAGTGCACCAGGTCCCTTACACCAGCGAAGTGGCCAAAGCCGCCCTGGAAGAGCTTATCAAGGGCAGCCCGAAGACCCCGGGCGCAGCGGGGGTGCTCCCGCCTGAAACGAAAATCAGGGGCATCTCTATTAAGGACGGGAATGCCAGTGTCGACTTTTCAAGTGAGGTACTGAAGGCCAACGTGGGGGCTGCGGGGGAAGCTCTGGGTATCCAGAGCATCGTAAATACTCTGACCGAGTTCCCGGAGATTAAGCAGGTCTCTTTTTTGGTAGAGGGTAAGCTGGATGAAAGAACAAAGGATTGGTGGGGTCATGTCGGTCTCTATACCCAGCCGTTTAAAAGAGATGTATCCTCAGTTTATGAGCCGGTCATTTGGGTAACCTCTCCTAATCCCGGTCAGAAGATAGCGTCCCCCCTGCAAATCCGGGGCAGCGCCAGGGTTTTTGAGGCTACGGTGAATGCCAGAATTATAGATGATTCAGGCAAAGAACTGGCCCAGGGGTATGCTACTGCCAGCGAGGGTGCGCCGGGCCGCGGGGACTTCGTGTTTTCGCTGCCGTTTACGCCCCCCACAACGGGCAGCGGCAAGGTGGAGGTGTTTTGGATCAGCCCGAAAGATGGAGAGGAGCTTGATAAGGTGGTCGTGCCGGTCACCTGGTAGTGACCTTTACCGCTGACATGTGCGATTTCTACCAGCAATTTAAGGGGATTCCTCTTAAAACATTTAAACTGCTAATCTATGGTGTCATGAACGAATGAACCAGCTATTTGTTATCTGGGTTCTCGAAAAGCCTCTGGGGTAGTGGGCTTGGGGTTATCCTCCGCTCTCTTCGCAATTCTCCATTTGTGTATCAAGAGCGTCATACCGACCGCATCTGCAGACTGCCATCCGGTAGCTACGCGCTATTTAAGCTTTTCTGCAAGCAACGCACGCGCTAAGGAACGCACCCAGGTGCTCCGTTCGCTCCGGAAAACCCCAAGCCCGCAAGTCAAGCCTTTTCGAGCGATACTCTTGAGACAGGTGCAATACACTCACATTTTATATTGGGCTGCAAAACTATTTTAATATTAATTCGCATCCACAATTAGCCAGGAATGCATGTTAGGATTATAGAACAAGCTTTATGTAGTGACGGAAGGTCGCAAAATTATTGTGGCCTTTTTTGTTTGCCCTTAATAGTTTGTAGTGTGTAACTGATGTGGCAGATGTTGCCTTGTGTAACCCATGCAAAAAAAAGACAAAAAATGTCTCCTGGTGGCGCTAATACTTGTACCAACATTCTTCTTTTTAACTGCTTTGCATATAATGTAGCATTATTAACCCGTCTAACAGCATCAAGAAAGTCTAAATACAAAGGGAAGGAGTGAAGACGATGGACTTCCTGCGGCGTTTGGAAGAATACCGCTCCTTAGAAAAACAGATTACCTGGGAGGGAACGTTCCAGGATTATATTGCCATCTTAAAAGAAAAGCCTTATGTGTCACAGCTTGCCCATGCCAGGCTTTATTCAATGATCAGGGATGCCGGGGTGGAGGAAAAAGAAGGCGTAAAACACTATACATTCTTTTCCTCTGAACTATTTGGCCTTGACAAGACACTGGAAAAACTGGTGGAAGAATATTTCCACCCGGCCGCGCGGCGTCTGGATGTTCGCAAACGGATCCTGCTGTTAATGGGACCTGTCAGCGGCGGAAAATCAACCCTGGTGGCCATGTTGAAGCGGGGCTTGGAGAAATACAGCCGTGAAGAACGCGGGAGCCTTTACGCGATTAAAGGCTGTCCCATGCACGAGGAGCCGTTGCACTTGATCCCCAAAGAACTCAGGGGAGATTTTCAAAAGACCTACGGAGTTTATATTGAAGGGGAACTGTGTCCTTCCTGCCGGATGATGGTCGAGCAGGAATACAATGGCAAAATTGAAAAAATACCGGTGGAGAGAATATTTTTGTCCGAAGACAACCGGGTAGGTATCGGGACCTTCACCCCTTCCGATCCCAAATCCCAGGATATCGCCGACCTTACCGGGAGCGTGGATTTTTCCACTATTGCCGAGTACGGCTCTGAATCGGATCCTCGCGCCTACCGCTTTGACGGGGAACTGAACATTGCCAACCGGGGCTTGATGGAATTCCAGGAGATGCTCAAATGCGATGAGAAATTCCTTTGGAACCTGCTCAGCCTGTCTCAGGAGGGCAACTTCAAGGCCGGCCGTTTCGCGCTCATTTACGCGGATGAACTGGTTGTGGCTCACACCAACGAAAACGAGTATAAGACCTTCATCAGCAACAAAAAAAACGAAGCCCTTCAGTCCCGTATTATCGTCCTGAAAATTCCGTACAACTTGCGGGTTAGCGATGAAATAAAAATTTACGAGAAGCTGATCGGGCAAAGTGACCTGCGCAACATCCATATCGCCCCCCACGCCTTGCGGGTGGCTAGTATCTTCTCGGTTATGACCCGGCTCAAGGAGTCCAAGAAGCAGGGTATGGATCTGGTCAAAAAGATGAAGCTTTACGACGGTGAGGATGTCGAAGGTTTTAAACAAAAAGACCTTCATGAACTCCAGATTGAGGCAATCGACGAGGGTATGAGCGGTGTCGATCCCCGTTATGTGATCAACCGGCTTTCATCGGCTCTCATTCGCACCTCCACTCAGTGCATCAACCCGCTTGACGTGTTGCGGGCGCTGAAGGAAGGGCTTGATCAGCATCCATCCATTACCAAAGAAGAGAAGGACCGGTTGCTCAATTTCATTTCTGTGGCACGCAAAGAATATGATGAAATGGCCAAGAAGGAAGTCCAGAGAGCTTTTGTCTACGCTTACGAGGAATCGGCCAAAGTGTTGTTCGATAACTACCTCGACAATGTTGAAGCATTCTGTAACGGTGTAAAGATCAAGGATCCCTTGACCGACGAGGAAATGGATCCGGATGAAAAGTTGATGCGATCCATTGAGGAGCAAATCGGTATTTCTGAAAGTGCCAAGAAGTCTTTCCGGGAGGAAATCCTGATCAGGCTCTCCAGCTACGCCCGTAAAAACAGGCGTTTTAATTACAGCTCGCATGAACGCCTGCGGGAAGCCATTGAGAAAAAATTGTTTGCCGACCTCAAGGACGTAGTCAAAATAACGACTTCTACAAAGACGCCGGATGCCGGACAGTTGAAGAGGATCAATGAGGTTAGCGCCAGGTTGATAGCTGAGCACGGGTACTGCCCGACCTGTGCCAATGAATTATTGAGATATGTCGGCAGCCTGCTGAACCGATAGGGAGGAAGCGCCATGGCCAAAACTAACTTCATCATCTCCCGGGAGGACTGGTCGCTTCACCGCAAGGGTGAGATTGACCGGCAGCGACACCAGGAAAAGGTACGGGACGCTATAAAAAAGAACCTTGCCGATATTGTCAGTGAAGAGAGTATTATCATGCACGACGGGCGCAAGGTGGTCAAGGTGCCGATACGCTCCCTGGATGAATTTCACTTCCGCTATGACTTCGGCAAGCAGCAGCATGGCGGTCAGGGTGATGGTAACAGCAAGCAAGGGGACGTAATTTATTCCGATCCACAACATGGCCAGGGTAAAGGAAAGGGCGCCGGCGAAGAGCCGGGCGTGGATTACTACGAGGCTGATATTACCGTCGATGAGCTGGCCGAGATGATTTTCGAGGACCTGGGCCTGCCAAACCTGGAGCAGAAGAAAAAACCGGAACTTGCCTCGGAATCGACCGAATTTAAAGATGTCCGTAAAAAAGGTATTGCCAGCAACATCGACCGTAAACGGACGATTATGGAGGTCATCAAGCGCAACGCTTTGCAAGGAAACCCCGGTCTGCACGGCATTACTCCCGAGGACCTGCGCTATAAGACCTGGGAAACAACCTACAAATTTGAATCCAACGCCGTGGTCCTGGCCATGATGGATACCTCGGGGTCGATGGGGCCCTTTGAGAAGTACATCGCCCGCAGCTTTTTCTTCTGGATGGTCCGTTTCCTGCGTACCAAGTACAACAACGTCCAGATAGTTTTCCTGGCCCACCACACCGAAGCCAAGGAAACAACCGAAGAGGAGTTTTTCACCAAGGGGGCCAGTGGCGGCACCCGCTGCTCTTCAGTATATAAGCTGGCTTTAGATGTTATTGAAAAGCGCTATAGCCCTCAAGACTACAATATCTACGGCTTTCATTTTTCCGATGGTGATAACCTGTCTTCAGATAATGAGAACTGTGTCAAGCACATCAATGCGCTGCTGGAGATCTGCAATATGGTGGGCTACGGTGAGATTGAGGGTCCGTACTACTACACCAGTACTCTGCGCAACACGTTCAAAAAGATCCAGAACCCTAAATTTACCTGCGTTACCATTCGCGACAAAAGTGGAGTCTACCCCGCCCTGAAAAAATTCTTCAGCCAGACCCAGGAGCAAAAGTAAGCTCTTGCACGGAACCTACCCTAACGCTAATGAAAACAGCTAATGCGTCCCGAGGTGCGAATACATTCGTACAATGACCCCAAAGGATTACAGCATATACCCACGACCCACGACTCACGACCCACGACCAAATTAGCCTCGGTCTCCCTAAACGGGGGACTTTTTTATAATCCTTGCATCACTACCGTTTCCCGGACAGTGGCAATAAAAAGATTTCTTAGCATATTGTAAAACCAAGGAGTGATGACTGTTGAACCCACAGAAAGAAATGGGCTGCCTGGAAGTGGCCATGGAAAAGATTTCGGCAAAGGCCAGGGAATTTGGTCTTGATTTTTATGACATTTTCTTCGAAATTTGCCCGGCTGATATTATCTATACTTTTGGCGCTTACGGCATGCCCACCCGCTTCTCTCACTGGACCTTCGGCAAGGCCTACCACAAAATGAAGACACAGTACGATTATAATCTGGGCCGTATTTATGAGATGGTAATTAACTCCGATCCTTGCTACGCTTTTTTGCTGGAGGGGAACAGCCTGATCCAGAACAAATTGATCATGGCGCACGTCATTGCCCACTGTGATTTTTTTAAGAACAATATTTATTTCAAAAATACTTCCAGGGCTATGGTCGAATCCATGGCTGCGGCTGCCAACCGCTTCCGGGAATACGAGTTCAAGTATGGCAGAGCCAAAGTAGAGTCTTTTATCGATGCGGCGATTGCAATACAGGAACATGTGGAGCCAAGGCGACTGATCAGGAAAAGCTCAAACCAGGACGAGGCTCCAAAGCATGAATGCCGGCATAAAAAGCCTGAAACGCCTTACGACGATCTCTGGTCCCTGGGTGATAAAGAGATATTTAAATGCGACACTTGCGATCACCCCAGGAAGTTTCCACCTGAACCGGAAAAAGACCTGATGCTTTTCATAACGCAAAACAGCAAGGAACTGGAGGACTGGCAGAGGGATATCATGTCGGTAATCCGTCAGGAAATGCTCTACTTTTGGCCTCAGATGGAGACAAAGATAATGAATGAAGGTTGGGCGTCCTACTGGCATCTCAGGATTATGCGGGAAATTGAACTTGACGAGGCGGAAACAATCGAGTTGGCCAAGATGCACTCAGGCATCGTACAGACCTCCCGCACCCGCCTCAACCCTTACACCCTGGGCTTAAAAATTTTCGAGGACATTGAAAAACGGTGGGAAAACCCTACGGAGGAAGAAAGGGAAAAATATGGCCGTCCGGGCGGGGAAGGGAAGCAGAAAATTTTTGAGGTGAGGGCAATGGAAAATGATATTTCCTTTCTCCGGAATTACCTCACCAAAGAATTGGTCGACGATCTGGACCTGTATTTATTTAAAAAAATGGGTTACGACTGGAAAATCAGCCAGAAGGAGTGGGAAAAGGTCAGGGACGGCCTGGTAATCAATCTTACCAATTGCAGTTTTCCACATATCGTGGTACAGGACGGTGACTTTAACAAGAAGGGTGAGCTCTACCTCAAGCACTACTTTGAGGGGGTTGAACTTGATGTTTTCTACCTGGAAAAGACCCTCCCTCACGTGTATACCCTGTGGGGTAAGACCGTTCACCTGGAAACACGCCTGGACAACAAGCCGGTGCTTTTTTCCTACAATGGTGAAAAGGGATCCAAAAAGTTTTTGTAGAGAAAAATAAAGTGCATATAGATAACAGCATTTATATTTTCAGCCTTAATCTGGTAAAGGCAGAAGCTTTTAGCGCTCCCATTGAATATACTGTTTTTTGGGGAGGGCTTTTTTATGACTGTTGTTATTGTCGGGGGCGGTTGGGCCGGGTGTTCTGCCGCTTATGCCGCAGCTGTGGCCGGAGCTGAAACGGTAATTATTGAAAAAACTGATATGCTCCTGGGCACCGGCCTGGTAGGCGGTATTATGCGCAACAACGGCCGCCTCACGGCTATGGAAGAAATGCGGGAACTCGGCGCCGGGGATTTCCTTAAGCTCATTGAGCAGTCTGCCACCCATCTGAACGTTGATTTCCCGGGGCATCGCCATGCCATGCTGTACGACGTAACCAGAATAGAGCCATCGATCAGAATGGCGCTTCGAACAGCAGGGGTTCGCTTAAAGCTGCAGAAAAGGATGTCCGGTGTTACAAATAACAATGGTTTTATTACCGGGATTGATACGGCCGACGGTGATCACATCGAGGGGGCTGTCTTTATTGACTGTACCGGTACGGCCGGACCGGCACAATACTGCACCCGGTATGGTTCTGGTTGCGCCATGTGCATACTGCGCTGTCCCACCTTCGGACCACGTATTAGCCTTACAGCCAAAGCCGGTATTAGCGAAATAACGGCCGGGGAGGGTTTCCCCCAGTTTGAGGCCATGAGCGGGTCCTGCAAGCTTGAAAAAAAGTCCATATCACCTGTCCTGGTGGCAAAGCTGGAGCAAACTGGGGTGCTGATCATTCCCCTTCCTGAAACCCTCCGCGCCAAAGCCAGGCTGGACCGCAAGGCCTGTCAGCAGTACTCCCTGCCTGAGTTTGCGGATAACCTGGTGTTCCTTGACACCGGCCACGCCAAGTTAATGGCCTCTTATTTTCCGCTGGAAATACTCCGCACCCTGGAAGGCTTAGAGGATGCCCGCTATGCCGATCCCTATTCAGGCGGGATGGGAAATTCAGTCCGTTTTATGGCGATGGCGCCATGCGATGACAGCCTTGCTGTTTCAGGCTCGCTAAACCTGTTTTGCGCCGGGGAGAAGACAGGCCTATTGGTTGGTCATACTGAGGCTATCGTAACCGGCTTTCTGGCCGGCCACAATGCGGTAAGGATGCTGGCCGGGCGCGAACTGCTCGTGCTGCCGTCCGAACTGGCCTGCGGCGATATTATTTCCTTTATGCACAGGGAAATGAAAACCTCTAAAGGGATGAGCAAGAAATATACTTTTTCCGGTTCAGTATACTTCCAGAGGATGCAGGAGCGGGGACTCTATACTACCGACATGGCGCAAATCCGTGAACGGGTCGGCAAAACCGGGCTGGCAGGGAGCTTCAATCGCAGGATCATGTGATTATTTTTAAAGACACCCTTAGCGTTATTTCCGTGATAGTAAAAATTACCATTATTTGTACTATTTGTCCGCTCCGACTCATAAAGTATCAGAGGACAAGCTTTAGTGGGGGTGTGGAAGTGGTCAACTTTGTCTGGCTGGCGATGGTTGTGTTCGGCATTGTTGTGGCCGGGATCAACGGAAATATCGAGGTTGTAACGAAGGCTGCCTTTGACGGCGCTAATAATGCGGTAAAAATATCCATCAGCCTGATTGCTATTATCACCTTCTGGCTCGGTATCATGAAGCTGGCCGAAGAGGCTGGACTGGTACGCGCGCTGGCGTGGCTGGTGCGCCCGGTAATGCGTTTTCTTTTCCCCAGTGTGCCCAGGGAACACCCGGCCATGGGCGCTATTGTTATGAACCTCAGCGCCAATATCCTGGGACTGGGGAACGCTGCAACACCCATGGGACTGATTGCCATGCGGGAACTACAGACACTGAACCACTCCAAAGACACTGCTTCGGACTCCATGTGTACCTTTCTTGCTCTTAATACCTCCTGTGTCACCCTGATCCCGACCACTATTATCGGTATCCGCCTGCTATACGGTTCCAGCGACCCCACTGATATCGTAGGGCCAACCATCATAGCGACCGCCTTCAGCATGTTGGTAGCTATATTGGTGGACCGGCTGCTAAGGTTGTTTTATTCGGGCAAAAGGAGGTAAGGTGTTGTTTGAGTTTATTTCGGAGCTGTCCCGCTGGGCCATACCGGTTATTCTACTGGTGGTTCCCCTGGTGGCGGTGCTTCGTGGGGTCAAGGTCTACGAAACATTTGTGGAAGGGGCCGAGGCTGGTTTTGCAACCGCTGTTAAAACCATTCCCTACCTGGTGGCTATGATGGTCGCCATCAGTATTTTCCGGGCTTCTGGAGCAATGGAAGTGCTGGTCGCGTCTCTCTCGCCCTTGCTTGGCTTTGTCGGTCTGCCGGCGGAGGTCTTGCCCCACGCGATCATGCGTCCTCTCTCCGGTGGAGCCGCCCTTGGCATTGCCTCGGATATTGTCAAAACCTACGGCCCGGACAGCTTCCTGGGGCGGCTGGTCTCCACCATGCAGGGCAGCTGCGATACTACCTTCTACGTCCTCACATTATATTTTGGATCGGTTGGTATCAGAAAATATCGTTACTCGGTGCTCCTGGGACTGGTAGCGGACTTTACCACCCTGGTTGCCTCGGTTTTTATCGTCAGTACCTTGTTTTGAGGATATAAAATTGATTACAGTACTGTTTAATCCGGAGACTCACAGCTCCGGTATTTTTTTGCGGCAAAGTTTACTTGGTTCCCTCCCCGATGGTCTCAATTTTCGTAACCTCTACGTATAAGAGAGTGTTTCTCGAAAAAGCGGCCCATTGTTTTTATTTGACAACAGAGTTTGGTTCTGATTAAATTTTCTTAGGGTCGGTTTTGTCCGCAGTGTGCAGCAAAAGGCTTCAGTATAAAACAGCGAGACTTTAAAAGATATTTTTATGATCCGTGGCGCCGCTGGCGGCATGGGCAACTATCCCCGAAAATGCGGCTGCGAATTCATTTACACATGCCCAGGAGAAATGCAGTCCACAGATTACCCATAATGATATTATTGGGTATAATTAAGTAAAGGGGCACAATCGTTAAAATACATGGAATACGGTCAGGTGGTATATGGAACGCATACAAAAAGTGATGGCGCGTGCCGGGGTTGCCTCCAGGCGGCACTGCGAGGCTATGATTGCAGCCGGGATGGTAAAAATCAATGGCCGGGTCGTAACCGAACCGGGTACCAAGGTTGACCCGGACAAGGATAAAATCCAGGTAGGCGGCGAGACCCTGCGTCTGTCGTCACAAAAATATTATCTCTTGATGTACAAGCCTCGCGGGTATATCACAACCATGAGCGATGAGAAAGGCCGCAAACAGGTAACCGACTTGCTTAAAGGAATCACTGCCAGGGTTTATCCCGTCGGCAGGCTGGACTACGATAGTGAAGGCCTGCTCTTGATGACCAATGATGGAGAACTTACTTTCGCGCTGACTCATCCCAGTCACCTCGTCCCGAAGACCTACCTGGTGCGGGTAGAAGGCGTTCCTGCCAAGGAACAGTTGGAACAGATGTCCGCAGGACTCAACCTGGAGGACGGCCTGACCGCGCCCGCCAAAGTCAGGCTGGTTGGCCAGCATGACGGTAACGCGCTGGTGGAGGTGACCATCCGGGAAGGCCGCAATCGCCAGATCAGGCGCATGTTTGATCATATTGGGTACCGGGTGTTACGGTTAAAACGGAGCAAGCTTGGAAACCTCGGCCTGGAGACAATGCGACCGGGGGAGTACCGGCACCTGAGTGAGCTGGAAGTGAAGCAGTTGAAAGCGCTGGCCGGGTTGAAGCCTGGCACAGGCAAGCAGTAAATTAACCTGTTGAAGTACTTGTCCTTGTGTAGAGAATGGCACAATCTGGCAATAGCGCGCAGGAATTTTTAATTTAGGGTTGAATTACCTTTAGCAGGGTAATCCCCTTTGACGGGAGGGTTTTTTTTGCCTAAACCATTAAGTGAGGACAACAACCTTCTTGATAGGAATGGCGTACTGTTTAAGGTCCGTCTTGATTTCAAGTCAAATGGCAAGCCGGGACGGCTGCTTTTTGGAGGAAAGCCTTCTGAAAAAGCAGCGGAGGAGGTCAGGGAGCAACAGGTTGCTGTTTTCCGGAACATTCCCCTGCAGGGTATTCAGATTATCGATATAGACGTAAGCACTGATGTTTACTCTGTTTATGACGAAATAGCCAATACATATGCTGCCTACGCCCCCCTGGTAATGACGATTAAGGCTGATAACCTGGAGAATATTGTCCGGTTCATAACCAGAGAGGATTTTAGAAAAATTGAAATACTGGATCCTGCGTCTATCAATCTCAGTCATTCCGACCTGGAGAGGCTTTTGTTCAGAGTGCATGAGGAAATGAGAGAATACAGGTTGCGCCTGGAAAAAAAGTATAACTTAAAATAAGTTTTTATGCTGGTTGAAACGCCTGTCAGTGTATTTTCTTCCAGGTGAGTTCATAGACTTTACTGGGTGAAAATTGGGCGGGGGTGTATTGATGAAAACAGGGATGCGCAGGCCGGGCCGGGATAGGCTGGAACGGGCTCTAATCCGGTTGGTGGTAGTTATAGCCGCGATAATAATGTTGGTACAGTCGCTTAGAGCGGGTGATCCCCTGCCGGAGGACGCTGTGCCGGTTGCCTCGCTTGAACGGACCCACCCCCCTCTTACAGCCGGCTTGTTGCAGGAACCTGTGGTTACCTTTCAGCTAAAAAATTATTCCACACTGCCATTGGCCAGGATACTGGTTAACGGTGAATCCCGTGGGGAATTCCGTGATCGGTACGTTACAGTTTTTGTCCAGGAAGGTGACCTGATTGAAGTGGATGGTTCCCGTTACAGCAGGCCTCTCGATATAGAGGTCTTGGACGTGTCAAAGGAAGTGCTGGTTCCATCCGCAGGCGACCATTTACGTGTTGAAGGTGGTATATCCTGCCTGGCCCGGGTGCGGCTGGGGAACAGATAGAGCCTTGTTGCTTTTTAAAAATCCCTCCAGTATAATGTTGCCAGGGGTATAATAATATTGGCTGTAACACTCCCTTTAAGGAGTGTATTTTAATGTATGCGGGAGGAGATGCCGTTTATGGCCCTTTACGGAAGCAGGAAAGTAGCGCGAGTGGCAATTGAAATGGCGTTAACCGAGAGCAGGGAAGAAGAAAAGACATTAAAGCAGCGCTTTGCCATGGAAGGGATTAAGACGGCCGCCGTTGATTATGGTGGAGATTTTATTGCTTCGGTAAACAAAATGATTGAGCGCGCTGTAGTTGCGGCAAAGCGGGAAGGCGTGATCAAGGAAGTGCACGCCGACGAAGGCGCCATTGCCGGGGCTGCCCACGAAGCTATCACGCAAATTATGACAAAGTCCATTGGTTTTAACGTTGGGGGAAAAATCGGGATAGCCAGGCAGGGTGACCATATCAGTGTAGCCGTATTCTTTGGTGTTGGCCTCCTGCATATGGATGATGTAGCTATCGGTTTGGGCCACAGGGCAGTACAATCTTAATGGTGGTAGACTATGGCTAACCTGGAATGTTATTTCCAGGGTGGTCTGTTGAAAATGATGCTTGACGTTCCCTTGTCCATCATGTTAATATTTGCATTAAGTTTAAGTAGGTAGTTAGAGCAGTAAGTTTAGAGCAGAGTAAAGTTGAGAAGTTTTGAGCTTAGCTGAGATGAGAGTTCGGTTGCTGGAATTGGAATTCCGCCGGCACTCGTTTGAGTGCCGGTTTTTGCTTTTTTGGGGTAATTACCCATACGATTATAGTCCCGAACCATAGGCCGCTTGTTAGCACACAGGTCAGCAGAGGTAATGTGTTCTTTTAAGGAGGTAAAGCCCTTGAGTTCACCGGGCAAAGGAGAATACCTGTCATTAAGTAAGCGCTACGATCTGATTCCGGTCAGTCAAGTAATCAACGCCGATTTGGACACACCTATCAGTGTCTACAAAAAAGTATCACCACAAGGCCCGGCCTACCTCCTGGAAAGCGTCGAAGGTGGAGAGAACCTGGCCCGGCACTCCTTTATCGGCTGTGACCCTTTTTTACTCTTTTCCTCCCGTGGAGAAACATCGTTTATTACCGCAGCAGGGCAGCAGGAAGCCTTACAGGGCTCCCCGCTGGAAAATTTGGCCCGGATTATTTCCAAGTACCGGGTTTACCCGGCGCCCGGACTGCCCCGTTTTTCCGGAGGCGCGGTGGGTTATCTCAGCTATGACGCAGTCCGTTTTATGGAAAGAGTCAATTTGCCTCGCTGTGGGGCGCCGGATCTGCCGGACTGCAGCTTTATCTTCGCTGGTACGGTGTTGATTTTTGACCACGTCAGCAGGTCCTTGACCATCGTTATTAACAGCCGGCCCGGCAATTGCCCTGATCATGCCTACGACGAGGCTGAACGGCGGATTGCGGAAGTGGCCAGGGCAATTTGTGGCAGACTGGCCGCAAAGGATGGGGCTGGCAAACCTTCCGCCGGTTTTGGTCCGGTCGAGTCCAATATTACAGCTGCAGAGTTTAAGGCTGGTGTGGCGCGGGCCAAAGAGTACATAAAGGCGGGGGATGTTCTGCAGGTGGTACTGTCGCGAAGACTTAGCATGCCTTTTCATGGTGATTCATTTAAAGTCTACCGTAGATTGCGGTCTCTGAATCCCTCTCCGTACCTGTATTATCTGGATTTTGGCGACGCCAAGATAATCGGGTCTTCACCTGAGATGCTGGTACGGCTGGATGGCGGTACGGTGGAGACCTGTCCAATTGCCGGCACCCGTCCGCGCGGGGATGGGCCTGAGGCCGACCAGCGCCTGGCCAAAGACCTTCTGGAAGACGCCAAAGAAAGGGCCGAGCACCTGATGCTGGTAGACCTGGGCCGCAATGACCTGGGCAAAGTGTCTGAAACAGGCAGTGTAAGAGTGTCCCGTTTGATGGAAGTAGAAAAATTTTCGCATGTGATGCACCTGGTATCCCATGTCACGGGCCGTATAGCTCCAGGCTTAAATGTCTTTGACGCACTCAAAGCATGTTTCCCCGCCGGCACGGTCACTGGAGCCCCCAAGGTGCGGGCTATGGAAATAATTTCCGAGCTGGAGCCGGAGGCGCGGGGAATATATGCCGGAGCAATCGGCTATTTCGGTTTTTCAGGCAACCTGGATACGGCCATTGCCATAAGGACGGTAGTTATCCATAATGGCTGCGCCTATGTTCAGGCCGGAGCCGGGATTGTCGCCGATTCCGACCCCGAAATGGAATACCGGGAAACCCAAAACAAAGCTATGGCGCTGATTAAAACACTGGAGGAGGTCGGACAGTGTGGTGCTGATGATTGACAATTATGATTCATTTACTTACAACCTGGTCCAGTATCTGGGTGAGCTGGGCCAGGAGGTCCGGGTGTACCGCAATGACACGATTACCTGCGAAGAAATTGAGGAACTCAAACCGCAGCACCTGGTAATATCCCCCGGTCCCTGCACTCCAAACGAGGCGGGTGTATCCATGGAGGTAATCAGGCGCTTTGCAGGCGTAGTACCCATCCTGGGTGTTTGTCTCGGGCACCAGGCCATTGGGCAGTGCTTCGGCGGCAGGGTAGTGCGGTCGGAGAGATTGATGCACGGTAAGACCTCCCCGATTCACCACGACGGCCGGACAATTTTCCGCCAGATTCCAAAGCCGTTTACCGCCACCCGCTATCATTCGCTCCTGGTCGAGCGGGAAAGCATCCCCGATTGCCTGGAGATAACAGCTTATACCATGGAAGGCGAGGTGATGGGTCTCCGGCACCGCAGCTGTACGGTGGAGGGAGTGCAGTTCCACCCGGAATCTATACTTAGCGAGCACGGCCACCGCCTGCTGCAGAACTTCCTGGCACTAGCCTATTAACGGATTTTGTTTAGCTCAGGAAGCAGGGGGACGGTTCTTTTGCTTCCTACGACCCCATAGGAATGCAGGATATACCCACGTCCCACGACCATTAGCATAGCTGAGAGGAGGTAAGCTGAGTGATTAAAGAAGCAATTAGAAAGGTCGTTTGCGGTCAGCACCTTACAGAAGGAGAGGCTGCCGCAGTTATGGAGAAAATTATGGCGGGGGAAACGAGCTCCGCGCAGATCGCCTCATTGCTGACGGCGATGAGCCTGAAGGGTGAGACTGTGGAGGAAATTACCGGTTTTGCACGGGTGATGAGGCAGAAAGCAGAGCCGGTCAAATCGGACTACCCGGTCCTGGTTGACACCTGCGGAACCGGGGGAGACGGTTCAGGGACCTTCAATATTTCCACCACTGCTGCCTTTGTGGTGGCGGGAGCCGGCTTACCCGTCGCCAAGCATGGAAACCGGTCTGTTTCAAGCCGCAGTGGCAGCGCTGACGCACTGGAGGAACTTGGGGTAAGGGTTGACCTCGCACGGGAAGCTGTGGAGGCCTGCCTGCGTGAGGTTGGCATAGCCTTTCTGTTTGCGCCGTCCCTGCACCACTCTATGAAATACGCCGCAGGCCCGCGCCGTGAGATCGGTATCCGCACCGTCTTTAATATTCTGGGGCCCCTCACCAACCCGGCCGGGGCCGGGGCGCAGGTTTTGGGTGTCTACAACCCGCCGCTTGCGGAGACGCTGGCCAGAGTGCTGGCCAGGCTCGGCTCGGTCCGGGCCTTCGTGGTGCACGGGGCAGGAGGTCTTGACGAGGTTTCCCTGGCCGGTCCTTCCGTCCTCTGTGAAGTTAAAGAAGGTTCTGTCCGTAAGGGCACCCTGGACCCGGCACGCTTTGGTTTTAAATACGCGCCTGTTTCCGCCCTGGCGGGGGGGACACCAAGTGAGAACGCCATGGTTACCCTGTCCATCCTGGAAGGGGAGAAAGGGCCGCGTCGTGATGTAGTCCTCATTAATGCCGCCCTGGGGTTAGTTGCCGGGGGAGCTGCCGGTGGTATTGCAGAAGCCCTGAAAATGGCTGCCTGCAGCATCGATAGCGGCGCTGCCCTGGGTAAACTCCAGAAACTGGTCGATTTTACCCGGCGCTGTGCGCCTTCCCAGGCGGTGGTTCAATGATCCTTGAGCAGATTGTAGCTCATAAGAAAAAGGAACTGGTTGAACGCAAACAGGTCATGCCCCTCGCCTTCTTGGAGACCCGGCTGCCGGATAGTCCACCTGCTCGTAATTTTACCGCCGCACTGCGCCGGCCTGGCCGGGTGGCCATTATCGCTGAGGCCAAAAAAGCCTCACCATCCAAAGGGATTTTACGTCAATCCTATAATCCTGTGGAGCTTGCGGTTCAATACCAGGGAGCCGGCGCAGCCGCGGTATCGATACTGACCGAGGAAAAATTCTTCCTCGGTCACCCTTCCCACCTGGCCATGGTACGAGAGGCGGTCCACCTGCCGCTCCTGCGCAAGGACTTTATCATCGACCCCTACCAGATTTATGAATCCTTAATTTTAGGGGCCGATGCAGTGCTTCTGATTGCTTCTATCCTTACGGATGAAGAACTGGCTCAATTAAAAGCACTTGCCGAAGGAATGGGCATGTCCTGCCTGGTGGAAGTTCACACGGAAGAGGAACTGGACCGCGCTCTTGCCGCGGGAGCTGAAATGATTGGTATCAATAACCGTGACTTGAAAATTTTTAAAACCGACCTGACCCATACCTTCAGGCTGGCGGAGTTGATTGACAGGGAAAATATCACGGTTGTGTCGGAGAGCGGGATAAAGGACCATAACGATATCCTGCGGCTTTTGGAGTCGGGCATACACGCAGCCCTGGTGGGTGAAGCCCTGTCGGCTAACCCTTTCCCAGGCCGCGCTTTATTAAAACTGGCCGGACCCGGCTTAAGGAAAAATACAGGTGAGCAAGATTATGAAAACAATTAACCCGGTTAGAATTAAAATATGCGGCATTAAAGATTTGGCTGGAGCAATGGCAGCGGTAGACGCCGGGGCTGACGCTTTAGGCTTTGTCTTTGCACCGGGACCACGTCAGGTGCCAAGGGAAGTAGTCCGGGATATCTGTACCCAGCTGCCGCCCTTTATAGCCAGGGTGGGGGTTTTTGTCAACGCCCCAGTTGCCCTGGCCGAAGAAACAGCGGCTTACTGTGGACTGGATACCCTGCAGTTGCACGGGGAAGAGACGCCGAAGTATTGCCGTTCTCTTAAATACAAGATTATTAAGGCCTTCCGGGTACGGAACACCAATACCCTGGATCTGGTCAAGGACTATGACGTTGAGGCTATCCTTCTCGACACCTACGTCCCGGGCGCAGCAGGGGGGACGGGCCGCTGCTTCGATTGGAATATAGCCAGGGAACTGGCGGCGGCAAGACGGGTCATCCTGGCCGGGGGCTTGAGGCCGGATAATGTGAGGATGGCCGTGGAAACCACCAGACCTTACGCCGTGGACGTTTCAAGCGGGGTGGAAAGCGGCGGGCAAAAAGATCCCGAAAAAATCAGGCTGTTTATTCAGGCAGCCAAGGGGGGTGTTGGATTTGAGCAATAAAAAAGCAGCTCTGCCGGACAATAGAGGTTACTTTGGGCTATATGGCGGGCGCTTTGTGCCGGAAACACTGATGCCTGCCCTGGAGGAACTGGAGCAGGCTTATCGGAGGGCACAGGAAGATCCGGATTTTCACCGTGAACTGGAATTGTACCTAAAAAATTATGTAGGCAGGCCTTCTCCCCTTTACCAGGCCGCCGGGCTGACAAAGCACTGCAGGGGAGCTGCTATTTACCTTAAAAGAGAGGATCTAAACCATACCGGCGCCCACAAAATAAATAATACCATCGGGCAAATACTCCTGGCGCGCCGCATGGGAAAAAGGAGGGTTATCGCCGAGACGGGGGCAGGCCAGCATGGTGTGGCCACTGCAACCGCAGCAGCTCTGTTCGGATTGGACTGTGCTGTTTACATGGGCGAGGAGGACATCAGGCGGCAGAGCCCCAACGTTTACCGTATGCAGCTTTTGGGCGCCAAGGTGATCCCTGTCGCAAGCGGCAGCAGGACCCTGAAGGACGCTATGAATGAAGCCATCCGGGACTGGGTGACCAACGTGGAAGATACCTACTATCTGATTGGGTCGGTGGCCGGTCCGCATCCTTACCCGGCCATGGTCCGGGATTTCCAGTCGGTAATCGGCGACGAGGCCGGCAAGCAAGCCATGGAACAGGCCGGCCGGCTGCCCGATTACGTGGTGGCCTGTGTAGGTGGAGGGAGCAACGCTATGGGAATTTTCCATGCCTTTCTAGATCAACCGCAGGTCAAGCTGGTTGGGGTTGAGGCGGCAGGGAGAGGACTGGCAACCGGAGAACATGCCGCTACCTTAAGCTGTGGCAGCCCCGGCGTGCTGCACGGGACACTGAGTTATGTTTTGCAGGATGATAACGGCCAGATTAAGTGCGCCCATTCGATATCGGCCGGGCTGGACTATCCCGGGGTGGGACCGGAACACGCCTATTTAAAAGACAGCGGCCGGGTAAGGTATACTTCCGTGACGGATGCTGAAGCGCTGTCTGCTTTTCATCTGCTCTGTCACACCGAAGGTATTATACCGGCTTTGGAAAGCGCGCATGCCCTGGCCGAGGCAGTGCGGCTGGCGCCTTCTCTCTCTCCGGAAAAAATAATCATGGTAAACCTGTCAGGGCGAGGCGACAAGGACATCCCAGCCGTGGCGGGCGCCCAGGGGGTGACGGTGTGAGTGCGCAAGGTCTAATTACGGACTGCCTTGAAAAGCTCCGGTCTAAGGGGAGAAAAGGATTAATCGCCTATATCACCGCGGGCGACCTAAACCTAGCAGCTACAGTTGAGATAGCACGGCAAATGTTTGCGAATGGTGCCGATGTTATTGAGCTCGGGATACCTTTCTCCGATCCCCTGGCTGATGGCCCGGTCATCCAGCAGGCTTCCTGCCGGGCCCTGGCTGCAGGTGTAGACTTAAGCGGCATCCTGCATGCTGTAGAGAATATAAGGAGGGATTGCCCCCAACCAATCATCCTGATGGGGTACTACAACCCTCTCTACCAGTACGGGATCCGGCAGTTTGCCGGGGATGCCGCTGCGGCAGGAGTCAACGGGTTAATCGTACCCGACCTGCCTTTTGAGGAATCAGCTCCACTGCGGGAAGCTGCCCTGGAGGCCGGCCTGGACCTGATTCCCCTGGTGGCGCCTACCACCACCGACGGCCGTTTGCATAAAATCACAAAAGCTGCGACAGGTTTTATCTACTGTGTTTCAGTAGCAGGTGTTACCGGCGCCAGAGCAGAAATAAAAACCGACCTGGCCGCCTTTACTGCAAGGGTCAGGTGTCATACCAACCTGCCTCTGGCCGTAGGTTTCGGGATCGCCGGCCCGGAACAGGCGGCCAGAGCGGCGGTTCACTGCGATGCTGTGGTTATTGGAAGCGCTATTGTGAAGGCTATTGCGGAGAGCGGAATGGTATCACCTGCTGTATGTGCTGCCGGCCTGGTTGAGAGGCTCAGGTTCGCATTGGATACGATTTAAGAACATTGCCATTTATTGCCCGGTATGCTAATATTATTTAAATTTGTAGAACTATTTATCGTGGAATCAGAGTAATATGTTATACTGACAGAGGATGGTAAAGTTGTCCATACTTTATGTGGATGTGATTCCAATCGCAGAAAACTGCGATGCAGTTTTATATATATTGAATTTCTTCTCCCACATTTATCGGGCATGGGTGTTTGCTGGACTCTCATTTTCAGTGTGGGCGATAAGGTGGCCTTATGGCCGGGCACAGCACTCCATGTGGAGTGCTCTTGACGTAAATGGGAATTATAATTATTTAATCTGTCTTTACGGGAGGTAAGGGGGTTAAAAAATGATTGTGGTCATGAGACATAAAGCTACGGATGATGAGATAGAAGCCGTTGTGCTCCGTCTGGAAAAGATTGGCTTCCAGATTCACCTTTCCCGTGGAGTTGAGCGTACCATCATCGGCGCTATTGGGGATAAAATAAGCCTGGGTGACGTTAGCCTGGAAGCGATGCCTTCTGTTGAGAGGGTTGTCCCTATTCTTCAACCCTACAAGCTTGCCAGCCGGACCTTTCAGGAGGAAGATACCGTAATCAGGGTCGGCGGCCTGGAAATCGGAGGGGACACCATTCATATGATAGCCGGTCCCTGTGCTGTGGAAAGCAGGGAACAGCTCATGGAGGCGGCAAGCATCGCACGCAGTTGCGGCGTCACAATGTTGCGGGGTGGGGCTTTCAAGCCCAGGACTTCCCCGTATTCCTTTCAGGGTTTGGAGGAAGAGGGCTTAAGGTTATTGGCCGAGGCCAGGGAGGCCACCGGCCTCCTGATCGTAACCGAGGTCATGGACGCCAAGACGCTCCCTTTGGTCGCTGAATATGCCGATATATTACAGATAGGCGCCCGCAATATGCAGAATTTTTTCCTGCTGCGGGAAGTAGCCAAGGTAGATAAACCCGTAGTGCTGAAGAGGGGGCCCTCCGCTACCATCGAAGAATGGTTGATGGCGGCTGAGTATATCATGGTCGGCGGCAACTACAACGTGATTTTATGCGAGCGCGGTATCCGCAGCTTTGAGAGTTATACCAGGAATACGCTTGACCTCACCGCTGTCCCGGTGGTCAAGCACCTTTCCCATCTCCCGGTAATAGTTGATCCCAGTCATGCTATCGGCAAATGGCGCTATATCCCTGCCATGTCTATGGCTGCAATAGCCGCGGGCGCCGATGGGCTGATGATAGAAATGCACCCCAACCCGGCCGAAGCTCTATGTGACGGGCAGCAGTCACTGACCCCCAATAATTTTATTAACGTAATGTCCGACTTGAAGAAAATCGCCGGGGTCATGGGAAGGAAAATGCCTTGATCTTATTGTGAAGCATTGGGGTATTGATTCCCCGCCTCATTTACGAGGTGCCGGTCCAGGCTGGAGCCGCCGCGCTGGCTGCAGGAACAACAGAAATCCGGGTTGCTGCGGAACTGAAAGTTAAAGAAAGCAACCGTATCTCAACTGTTGCCGGATTGCTGCCCGGCTTTGGAGCTAAGGTGGAGGAACTGCCGGACGGCCTGCTGGCTGAGGGAACAACATTGGTACGTGACGCTGAATGCATTAAAGTATCCTTTCCTGAATTTGAGGATGTACTTAAAAAATTGCTGGTCGAGCAGGAAGGTGGTCCCTCGTTACTTCGTCTGGGCAAGTGAACCTCCCCCGCTTGTAGAAGTGGGGGCTTCAGGGAGCTTACCGGTAAGAATTTCTGGCAGCAACCTGTTCAGGTAGCCTCATCCACAAAGGATGCTTTCCTTCCTGCCGATTCTCCCGACAACAATGGTACCAACGGCTTTTGCCTCCCATCGGGCCCGGTTCCAGGCTTCTACTACTTTCTACTTCTCACGAAGCAGGCCGTAGATACTTGATGTTTTCGACACTCCAATCCAGTGTTCGAATCTCGCCATATTTGTGCTTGGCGTAGATATTCCTTGCGCCATGCACATCCCGATGGCATATGTACCCGCAATGACACTGATACGTCCTGCCGGAAGGCTTTTTCTTCCGACCACAGACAGGGCATGTCTGCGTAGTATAACTCTCATCAATCTTGATCAGGTCGATACCAAGAGCAGCCAGCTTGTATGTAAGATAAGCCAGCAACAACCCGAATGGCCATTGGCTCATCTTTTGGTTTAATCCGCGGGAATGACGTTTCTGCTTAAGGTTTTTCTTATTGCGCCTGGACGTGTTCCTTTGCACGCCCTCTACGTTGCCGACTACGGCCGTTTTGACCCCCTGGTCGTTGGCCCAGGCGACAAACTTGTGGCTCATCTTGTGCAAAATGTCCCGCTGCTGGTTGTCCGTCTTGCTGCCTATGCGAGCAATGGCACAGGTGTATTTCTTCCACTTCCGGCTGCCTTTTTTGCACCGGCTGCGCTTTTGGTATATTTCCTTGAATTTCTTGTTGCGCAGCCGTTTGACACTGCGCAGTTTCCGGGATGTGACAACCAACGCCTCACCCGTGTCGGCTACAGCGGCAATCCCATGAATTTCGCCCATATCGATGGCGGCGATGCCTCGATTGAGGTTTTCCCGGGGCTGGGTACCATCATCGTAGCTTATCGCCAGTGTCAGCTTGCGGTCCCAGACAAGTTCAATCTCTTTGACTTTTCGTGGAGGGATGCGGTGGACGTGAACAATGATAGGTTTCTCCCGTTTACCGTTGTGGATGCCCATGGATAGCTCGATCTTGCCGTTAGGCTGGATGGTGAAACCGTCTTTTTTCCACCTGGTCGGGTAATTCTTTTTCTGCCGCCATGGGTAGCGGACATGTCCATGCCCTGCTTGTTTGGCTCTGTTGGCGTTGGTCCTGGCATCCAGGTAGCGTTCCTGCACAGCTTGGATACTCTGGCTATGCAGATAATACCGACCCTTAGTAAGTTTTGCAAGTCACTCTTGCCGATCCACTTACCGTTGGTTTTGTGGTATTCCCTGGCATAGTTGAGGCAGTCGTTCCATGCTTTTGCCGATTCCCGGTTGCAGGCAAACAATCTGTCCATTTCGTGTTTTGATGTTCGGAAAGTGGTCTTAAGAACGCGTATCATAGCTTTTCACCTCTTTTTATCGCGTATTGACCACTTTCATTGTACCACAAAATGCCAGCGATTGAAACATATGTTCTGGGACAGTAACCGGCATTCATCCCCCACTTTGGAAGTGGGGATCTTCTGCCGAGACGTCCTATGTCAATGTGAAAATAAGCAGGCGGTAAAAGATTAAAAATTCAGAAATCTCAACTGGGTTTTAACCTTGAAAACATTTCTTAATTTTGGAAACAAAAGAATGATTTAACAGATGAACAAAGCAGCGGCCTTGACATCCACCCCGCGTGTGGTCCAGGTAAACCAACGACAGGGCGGCTCCGGAGACATGTAACTGGATTATAAGCCCTCGTCAGCAACCCATTGTACCACACGCAGGGCGCCCCCGTCTGTCAAGACTTCCCTTGCGGCGCTGCTTTGATTTAATAAAACTCCAGAGCTCACCAGAAACATGATTAAAGGACTCCGAGGAAAGCTTTTCTAAGCCGCTGTAGAAGCTTTGTCAGCGTCTGGTTTTTGCGGGTAACTATAAGCACATTTATCACGCATAAGCACAAAGATGATATCGCACAACCGCCGCATTAAACAGATTAGTGCCTCTTTCTTGGTTTTACCTTCCGCTACTTTTCTAATGAAATAGTTGCGGGCTACAGGGTTTCGTGGCTGGCCTTTACGATCTAAGCAAATCTGGTTGAGAGCGATCTGGTAAAGCACTGTATTTAAACTACGGCGACCACCCTTAGACTTTTTAAATCGTTTCTTTTGTCCAGAACTTTTTTTGATGGGCGCCACGCCTGCGTAGCGGGCCAGTTTAGCGGATGAAGCAAACCGGGAAATGTCCTTAATGTTAGCAATTAGGGCTGCTGCAGTGATTGTATTGATGCCGTCCATAGTCTCCAGTTGAAGACCAGTTTGCTCAATAAGTAAAGCTAACTTTTCTTCAACTATCGAGAGCTCTTTTTTCAGCAACCATAGGCGCTCAACCAAACTACTAATAATAAAATCACGGGTTTGTTGGGGTAGAGATGGGTTATCATCCCGGTTTATCAGGGAAAGTATCTTTTCCGCTTTTTTCGTAGAAACCCGGTTATTGCTGTGCTTACGCAGGAAAGAAGCTAGACGGGTAACACCAATATTTTTAAGGTGTTCAGATGAAGGGAAGCGATGCCAAAAAACTAATGCAGCTTGGCCGAAAGGGTCTTTGAAAAACTGCCGGTAGTTTGCATACTGCTGGTGTATGGCAGCATGGAAGCGGTTTTTTACCTGGGTTTGCTCCTTCACCAAATGCTCGCGGTGATAGACTAACTGGGCAATAGCCAGGGGTAATTCATCTGCCCTGGCGTCAGGTAACTCATCAAAGTCATTGATCAGTACCTTGGCGACAGCCTTGGCATCATCGGGGTCAGACTTGTCAGGGTGTGGAGAGCGATTACGTTGGCGATCCGACCGAATAGAGTTAACCTCTTTAACTACATACCCGGCTTTTAAGAGAAACACTGCCAGAGCATGCCCCAGTCCACCCGTATCCTCAAGCCCAAATACCGGCGTTAAACCATTGGGTGTTGAGGCCAGCACCTGCTCCAAAAAAGCAGGAAAGGCAACTGGGTTATTGGAAGTTTCAATTACCTCTAAAGTCTTATGCCAGCAATTACAAACCGCCGCAGTATGCTGGTCCTTATGGGTATCTACGCCGACAAACACATGCTGCTGGTGCTCCATAAGGAACAACTCCTTTAAAAAAATATTTCATCACCAGTCGGGCTCTACTGTTTTAGCGTTCTAGCGCAACGTCCTATTAACCGCATCTGGTGATAGAAGGCGGACGGGCGGTAGTCTCGGCAAGAGCTTGTACCCGTGAATATGGGCCCGCAAGAGATGATAAAACCTTACCCGTCCACCAAACTTTGTTAAATTTCTCTCCCCTGCAGTAAAAACAAAAAGGTAAGGCCGGTTCCTCAAAAAAGCGTGTACTCGTAAAGAGCCCGCAAGGGAGATAACCTTACGCCTTACCCAATACCGTAGTTTAACAGAAGTTTAGGCGTAAGTCCAGTTTATAATTTTGACACTGCTTCTAAATTCAAAATAACACAGTAGAGATGATAAATTGTTTCTGAAATAATTAGGTGAAAAAATGAATGGTGATTCAGTTATTTGAAGGAAAAGCCCTTGTCCTTATCGAAATATATGGTTGGTTACGATACCTGGAGGAGGCCTTTGATCATGCATTACTAAAATGTTATGCACTGATGCCTCAGGTTTAACACCTACAGACAGGAAGGACAGGCTATTAAGTTTCTGAACTTCGAAACCGGCTGGATATATGGGTCGCTTTCCTAATTAATACCTCTACCATTCCCGCCGGTGGCCAGTACGCCGGTTTTTTTGATCTAAGTAGCAACAGCTATTGTTCAATACATTCGGAGATGTATACTTTGAAATATCAGAAAACAGAAGTTAAGTTAGATAACTCACTTTCGTTCTGGAAGCATTTTGACAAAGAAGAGCGTGTTTTATTTTATAATCCGTTAAATAATGAGCTTATTATTGGAGCTAAACGCTTAAAAACCTTTGGGCAAGAAGAAAACTACAACAACTATTTATATGTATTTTCTTCAAGGACTTTCTTTGACTCAGTTAAAGATCAAAAGTGGGCAGAGTTTGGGAATGAAACGGTTGCTTTTGAATATTATCTTGTTGAAAAAAAAGGCAAGCAGACTCTTTATTACTTTGAAGATTTAGTGGAGATAGAAAATCTGAAAATAAAATCCAATGAACATTTTTACAATATTTCAGCAGATGATTATGAAGAATGGAAGGAACTATTTGCAAATGTATATTATGAAATTTCATCTCGAAAGGTAAATAAAGTTGTTATTTCGCGAGAAGTTAAGATTGTGTGTGAAACTTTGGTGAATACAGAGAGTGTATTAAAAAATCTTTTAGAAAAAAACCAAAACAGTTTTATTTTTGCGTATTTCAAGAACGGTAAAACTTTTCTGGGTGCGACCCCGGAGATCTTGGTTCAAAAGGAAAAGGATAATATTATAAGTTATGCTTTGGCAGGGACAATTTTACGAAATGATGAAGATGATGAGTTGCAAAAGATGATGCTGCTCAATGATAGAAAGAATCGTTATGAGCATCAAATAGTGATTGATAAAATAGCGGATGTGATGAAACAATATATCAGAGACGTTATAATTGATGAAATAAAAATTTTGACACTTAAAAATTTACACCATCTCCAAACACGTATTTATGGTAAGGATAATAGTACATTATCTGAATGGGTAACTCGATTACATCCTACTCCTGCTTTAGGAGGAAATCCTGCGTATAAAGCGTTGGAAATAATAAAAAAGTATGAAAAACATGAGAGAGGATTGTATGCCGCTCCAATTGGCATTATGGATGAAAATGGGGATGGAATTTTTGTGGCGGGAATACGCTCGGCACTCATTTGTAAAAATATGGTTTTTGCCTACACAGGTGGTGGTATAGTAGATAAATCAGAGTGTGAAGCTGAATATATCGAGACAAATAATAAATTAAAAACGATCATTGAAAGTTTATAATAAATGGGGATAGAAATGACGAACTATATTGCGGCGTTGGTAGATGAATTATATAAATTGGGTGTGCGTGAAGTTGTAATTAGTCCTGGTTCACGATCGACTCCATTATCCATATTGTTTTGTGAGCACCAATTTAAAATATTTTTAAATATCGATGAACGTTCCGCGGGTTTTTTCGCACTGGGTATTGCTAAAGAACATGAAAGACCTGTTGTGTTAGTTTGTACTTCAGGTTCTGCTGTAGCGCATTATTTGCCTGCTATTGTTGAAGCAAAGTATTCAAGAGTCCCTTTAATTGTTTTAACTGCTGATCGGCCTCATGAATTACGCCATGTCGGTGCGCCTCAGGTAATTGATCAGAATAAGATCTTTAACGATTATACAAAATGCTATGAAGAATTAGCTCTGCCTGAAGAAACAGAAAGCATGTACCGGTATGTCCGTGTGGTGATGCGAAAGGCATATGCTAGTGCTATGTCAAAAGAATATGGCGTGGCTCATATCAATGTACCGCTGCGTGAACCTTTAATCCCGGATTTAAGTAAGCTGGATTTTACCGCAGGCCAGACAAAAGATAAGTTTGAATTGATACAAAAAGAAGGGACTATTTCTTTTAATGATTTGGTTTTCCAAAATAAGAACGGGATCATCATTTGTGGCGGAGACGCTTACGCAGATTATCACAATGATGTGTTGGAATTAGGAGAACGGTTAAAAGCGCCGGTATTGGCTGATCCTATTTCAAATTTTCGAAATTATTCAAATGCTATTATCATTGATAGTTATGATGCCTTTTTAAAAAGTTATTTAATTAATAAAGAACTAAAGCCTGAATTCATCATTCATTTCGGGCAAGCTCCGGTATCCAAGCGTTTGCACCGATTTTTGTCTATGCACCAGGATGTATTATATTGTCAAGTGGATCAAACATTTCAATATCGAAATCCATCTCTTTCTACGGATAAATTCATTATCTCATCGCCAGGATTGTTTGCCAGGTCGATTCAAATTAAAAATAGAAACACGGAATATTTATCCAAGTGGCAAAACTATCAAAAACAAATGCGTAAACAGATAAGATATGCCAGAGATGAAAGCGGCATCTTCGAAGGTAAATTGATTCAAATGCTGCAGGCTATACTGCCGGAGGAAAGCAGGTTAGTTGTTGCCAATAGCATGGCAATTCGTGACGTAGATTACTTCTTTGAAGCTTGCGATCAAAATATTAAAATATTAGGCAACAGAGGAGCAAATGGAATCGATGGCGTTGTTTCAACTGCCTTGGGTATATCTATATCTAATAAACCAACGGTTCTGTTAACAGGTGATTTATCGTTCTACCATGATTTGAATGGATTATTAATTGGCATAACACATAAATTGAATTTAGTGATTGTTTTGTTGAATAATGATGGCGGAGGAATTTTTAAATATTTGCCGCAAAGTAACGAGAAGCATTTTGATTATTTATTCCTAACTCCTCATGAAATGAATTTTGCTGGGCTAAAAACCTTATACGGTGTAACCTATTTTAAACCACAGAGTTATGATGAGTTTGAACATGACTTAAAGGAAGCACTAACTTTAAAAGGAATTAAGCTAATCGAGGTAAAAATTGATTTAGATTTAAGTAAAGCATTACATGATAAATATACAATGTTACAGGAGTGGTGAACGGGTTTAAGGAGTATTGGAGTATGTTCATTACAATTAATAAAATAAGATATCACCTTGAAATAAGAGGTACAGGAAAGCCAATAATCTGTTTGCATGGTTTTTCGGAAAACTTAAGCACCTGGGAATCGATACAATTAGCGGACCATCAAATGATTTTGATAGATTTGATCGGACATGGAGAAAGTAAAAAACCTTATTCCAGGCAAGCTTATTACTGGAAAGTAATAATCAGGGATTTAAATAAGCTCTTTTACAAATTAGGCATCAGAAAATACTCGCTGTTGGGCTATTCTATGGGTGGACGAATTGCCTTGGCCTATGCCCTGACTTATCCTCAAGAGATAGACAAACTTATTTTGGAAAGTGCATCTTATGGGGAATGTGGGTTAATCAAGCGGTTAAAACGACGCAGAAATGATTTGAATCTGGCAAAAAATATCCGGCGAAATGGAATAGAATGGTTTAACCGTTACTGGTCCGGATTGGACATATTTACCACACAGACCCTGTTACCCAAAGCTATTATCGATCAAATAAGTGAAAGACGTTTATTGAATATCCCTCATGCCCTGTCAAATAATTTGCTGGGCAGTGGACAAGGGAAATTCCCATGTTTAAAAAATCAAATCTGTAAGCTGTCAATGCCTGTTCTATACATCAACGGGGAATACGACTTAAAATACGAGCATGTAGGTCTTGAGTTTAAAAAATTAAATTCAAATATAAAGCATGAAATAATCAAGGGCGTAGGGCACAATACGCATATTGAAAATCCTCATGCTTTTATTGCAGTTATAAAACAATTCTTATAAACAAATTTTACAGGGGGTTCTTGCTAATGAATAAGTTTCCTTGGGAAAAATTGAACCGAAAGTATAAGGATGTTATTTACGAAACATATAGCGGAATTGCCAAAATCACAATTAATCGTCCGGAAGTCCGCAATGCCTTCCGCCCCAAAACCGTGATGGAACTTATTGATGCTTTTACCATAGCCCGTGAAGATGACAAAATAGGGGTCATCATTTTAACAGGCGCCAACCATGGACAAGGTCAGGATAAAGAAGCCTTTTGCTCCGGTGGCGACCAGCGGGTACGCGGCCATGGGGGTTATGTGGGAGATGACCAGATTCCCCGGTTAAATGTTTTGGATCTGCAGCATTTAATACGCATTACACCAAAACCTGTTATTGCCATGGTCAATGGATATGCCATTGGCGGGGGACATGTACTGCATATCGTTTGTGATTTAACCATAGCATCTGAAAATGCTAAATTCGGCCAGACAGGACCTAAGGTGGGTTCTTTTGATGCAGGATATGGCGCTGGTTATTTAGCGCGCATCATCGGTCATAAAAAAGCACGCGAGATTTGGTATCTTTGCCGTCAATATACCGCCAGGGAAGCTCTTGAAATGGGATTGGTCAACACGGTTGTTCCCTTTAGCCAATTGGAAGAAGAGACGGTAAAATGGGCGAAAGAAATTTTAAAGCATTCACCTACCGCCCTGCGTTTCCTTAAAGCATCCTTTAATGCCGATACGGACGGTTTAGCCGGTTTGCAGCAGCTGGGCGGAGATGCGACTTTGTTATTTTACACAACAGAGGAAGCCAAAGAAGGACGGGATGCTTTTAAAGAAAAACGCAATCCTGATTTTCAACAGTTTCCTAAATTTCCGTAAATCCGGGTGGTAAAATGAACTGGCTTGAAAAACAATCCATTGAAAAACCAGATAAAAAATTCTTTAATAGTCTAACCTTTAAAGAAGTATATGAGCGTGTAACAGATTTGGCGAAAAGACTATATCTTTATGTAAAAAATCAGAGAAGAGTTGCTCTTTACTCCAATAACTCCGTGGACGTGGCTTTATTTTTTCTGGCATTGCAAGTTATGCAAATTGAAGTATTGATGCTTAATACGCGTTTAACAGATGAGGAGATAACGGAGCAATTAAAGACTTTAAACATAAAAGTTGTCTTTTCTCAAAATAAAAAATTTATATCTTTTCAGGAAGTTTATCAAAGTGATCAAAAAGAAGATATAAAATTAGCCGGAGAATTTAATCCGGAACAAATAGCTGTCATAATGAATACAAGTGCTACAACCGGTAAATTTAAATCAGTACCTTTGCGTTGGAAGCAGTTTTATGCCCATGTCGAAGCGTCGCAGAAGAGTGTGGGAATAAATGAAGAAGATAATTGGCTTATGGTATTACCCATGTATCATATTAGCGGTTTAACCATCTTACTGCGAAGTTTGTACAATGGGACAGCGGTTACTATTGTTGATAAATTTAATGAAGAACAAGTACTAAAATTGATTGGGGACGCTGCAATCAATATGCTGTCGATTGTCCCGACCATGTTAAATAGAATCATTGATCGAATAGAAAGACATAATTTGCGTGTAGTCCTGGTAGGCGGTGAATTTATTCCTGAACCACTGGTTGAAAAGTGTCTACGCAAAAATATTCCCATCTATAAAACCTATGGGATGACGGAGACCACAAGTCAGTCTGTAACTTTCTGTGTATTTAACTACCCTGAAAAAATTGATTCGGTCGGCGTACCGCTTGAGGAAGTAAGGATTTCTATTAAAAATCCTGATGAAGATGGAGCTGGTGAAGTCTTAATTAAAAGTCCGATGCTAATGGATGGATATCTTGGAATGGAAACCATCTCCGGTTTTTTCAATACGGAAGATATCGGGTATTTAGATGAGGACGGTTTTTTATATATCCTTGACCGCCGTGAAAATATAATTATTTCTGGCGGCGAAAATATTTACCCTCAAGAAATTGAAAATATTTTGTATGCGCATTCTGGGATATTCGAATGCGCAGTTATCGGTATGGAGGACAAAAAATGGGGACAAGTTCCTGTATTATTCGTTGTATCCTCATTGAATGAAGATGCAATATACAAATATCTTGTAAAGAAAATAGCTAAATATAAACTTCCGCAAAAAATAGTTTATTTGGACGAACTACCTAAAAATCCATCAGGCAAAATATTAAAAAAGGATTTATTAACGAGATACTATGTGGATTAAAAGTATAGAACTTTTTCAAATTAAAATGCCTTTGAATTTTACATTTAAAACTTCTCAAACCAGCTTAAACCACCGGGAGACAATTGTCATCAGAGCGGTAGATGAGCTGGGGAATACAGGATATGGGGAAGTTGTTGCCTTTAATGAACCGTTTTATAGCAGTGAATTGCTCATGGATTCGAAAAGCGTACTAATCAATAGTTATATCCCTTGGGTTGTTAATCGAGAAATAAAGCATCCATTTGAACTCCATAAATGGATTGACTTAACCTATCCAATGGCAATTGCCGGTTTGGAAAACGCGCTGTTGGATCTGTTCGCCAGGCGTCAACAGCAGCCTATTATGGATGTTGTTTTTGCTGAAGCAACCCATGATAGGATCGCTGCAGGCATTGTCCTGGGAGATTTGGATATTTCAAGCCTCATGCAACAAATAGATTATTTTCAGAAAGAAGGGTATATCCGCTTTAAAATTAAAATCAAACCGGAAGATGGATTTTTCAAATTAAAGTTAATTAAAGAAAAATACCCTGATCTTAAACTGCTGGCAGATGCCAACAGGAGCTATGAATTGCAGCAAATGCATGAATTAAAAAAATTAGATCAACTGGACTTGCTTTGTATCGAAGAACCACTGGCCTCAATGGATTTATTAGCCTATCAAAAACTACAGAAAGAGATAAAAGTCCCCATATGCCTGGATGAAAGCATTCAAACAGTGGATGATTTAAAGAAAGCCATTCAGTTACAAGCCTGCAAAGTCGTGAATTTAAAAATAGGCCGTATCGGTGGAATGTATTATGCCAAGCAAATGATTGAAATTTGCAGGGAGAATAATATTCTCTATTGGATAGGGAGTATGGTTGAGAGCGGTATTTCTAAAATATTACACGTTCATTTGGCAAGCTTAAAAGATACTTATATTCCCGGAGATTTAGCACCGTCCCGGCGTTACTTTCAAAAAGATATCATTAAACCTGAAATTATAGTTGAAAATGGCATGATTCAAGTACCAACAGGCTGTGGTTTAGGGGTGGAAATTGAAGAAAGTTCTTTAAATGATTATACGATTGATCACATCAGAATGGTTGGTGGATAGGATGAACCTGATTGATGGTTTAAATATCGAATATATTTGTGCGGGTACTGATAAACTTGAGGCTAAAATGAATTTAACCAACTTTCATAGTCAGGCCTTCGGGATTTTGCACGGGGGTGCACTTATTTCATTAGGAGAGACTGTGGCAGGCTATGCATCAAATCAAATAATAGACAAAGATCAAGCAGCAATCGGCCAGACCATTACTGCCAATCATATGAAATCGAAAAAGATAGAAGGTTATATCATAGCCAAAGGAAAACTCATGCATAAGGGAAAGACATCCCATGTTTGGGGTATTGAAATGTATGATGAAAATAATGTATTAATATCATATATGACAGTTGTGAATGCTATCATTAAGTTAAATAAAAGCCAAACGGAGGGCTTGCTGTCAAGTACTTTAAACACCCGGCAATTTGATGTTTTAGAATGAGTCAACGAAGAAAAAATATCCTTTCATGTGATCAAGACATGCGGATAGAAAATATAAAAAACGAGAAACACTAAAAGCCGCTTATTTCGCGGCTTTTAGTGTTCTCGTCTATATAGAAAACCACCTATATGCAGGTGGTTCCAAAGAGCTTTAGCCATGGTGTCATGGTTAGAGATTATGTTTTAAGAGATTCACATTATTCCTTGACTTTTATTTCAATGGAAGGTTTTAGCATAAACTGGACCTTTCTTGCAGAGAATATCATAGCTGTGGAAATAAATGCAACAAGCGGCGGCAATAGACAGTTACACCAATATGGTGCAGAAGGAGCATGGTTATGTTCCGCAAACCACGCAGACCGCAAACACTGGAAGAACGGAAACGGCAGCAAATAGATGCGAAACTGGCGGCTCTCCAACCCGGTTCTGAGGAACTGAACAATTCTTTCAGTTCAAATCTTGATGAGAATGTGTCTGTGTTCAAAAACCTGTTTGGCAACGCCAGCGACCTGTTGGTACGGGAGTTTAACTTTGGTGTACGCAAGGAGATCAGAGTAGCCTTGGTCTACATCGACGGGTTGAGCGACAGGAACTCGATTAACGAGGACATCCTAAAACCTTTTCTCTATCGTTCGCTGAGCGATGATCAGGCTCCTCTTCTGCCAGATAGTGCCTACCCTATGATCCGTGACTGGCTGATCACCTTTGGCAGCATCAAAGAAGCGATCAGGATCAACGAAGTGCTAGATTACGTGCTGACGGGCTGTGCGGCCCTCTTTATCGACGGGACATCCCAGGTCCTTGTTATAGTAGTCAAGGGCTGGAAGGCCAGGGCAGTGGAAGAAGCAAAGTCCGAGGCCTTTGTACGCGGTCCCCGGGATGCTTTCAACGAAACCCTCCGTACCAGTACAGCCCTGGTCAGACGGCGGCTCAAGACACCTCTGCTTCGTTTCGATACCCTCCAATTGGGGCGTCTGACTAAAACCGATATCTCCGTAGCTTATATCCACGGCCTCACCGACCCTGCCCTCAAGGATGAAGTAATCAGCCGTCTCAAAAGGATCGATACCGACGGGATTCTGGAATCCGGTTATCTTGAGGATTTTATCAAGGACAACCCCTGGACGCCTTTTTCACTCCTCGACCGTACCGAACGCCCTGACAGGGTCGCGGCGGCGCTAATGGAAGGCCGCGTTGCCATTCTAGTTGACACCACGCCCTTCGCCTTGCTTGTCCCGGCTGTTTTCAGTGAGTTTCTGCAGGCGCCGGAGGACTATTACGAGAGTTTTGACTTTATCCGCCCATTCCGGTGGCTGGGGCTAATTGCTGCCACATTTCTGCCTTCAGTTTATGTAGCCTTGAGTACTTATCACCAGGAAATGATCCCGACCGGTCTGGTTTTAAGCATGGCTGCCGGGCGGGAAGGAGTCCCCTTCCCGGCGGTAGTGGAAGCTCTCGCGATGGAAATATCCTTTGATTTTCTCCGGGAGGCAGGGGCCAGGATGCCCCGTTCGGTGGGGCAGGCGGTCGGTATCGTCGGGGCGCTCATATTGGGTCAGGCAGCTGTGGCAGCGGGGATCGTCAGCCCGATCATGGTGGTTATCGTTTCCGTGGCAGCGGTAGCCTCATTCATGATCCCCAATTACTCAGCCTCGTTTGCCATCAGGTTCATCCGCTACCCGTTTCTCCTGTTGGCGGGAGCCTTCGGCCTGCCGGGCATCTTCTGGGGTATACTGGTGCTTCTCTTACACCTGGCGTCGCTCAGGTCCTTTGGTATTCCCTACCTTTACCCGGTTGCTCCCGGCGCGCCGGGAGAGTGGAAAGATGTCTTCTTCAAAGCCCCCCGGTGGATGATGGACTTCAGGCCGAGCCTCTTACGCGCCCGCAAGCTCAGGCGGCAGGCGCCCGGCCAGATGCCCAAAGCGCCGCAAGAGTCCAGCGGGGAAGGGGACGATCCGCAGAGCGTTATGCCGGATAAAAAGAAGCGGGGTTAAGTGACGCTGTTAACTTATCCGGGGGCTGCAAGCCAGTGTAATTAAAGAGGTGATGGGCTGATGGTGTACTTTAATTTGCTATTAATCATTGTGATAGGGAGTGTAATAACCCTCTTGGAACTTCCCGGATTATTGCAACAGGAAAAGAGAGGCGAGTTGATCGCCTTCTGCTGTTTTCTCTTGATTGGTATAGCCCTGTCCGTGGCCATAACCCTGAAATTGCCGGTTCCTAACCCTACCAACGGCATCGAATTCGTCTTTCGCCCTGTCACAAGGTTATTTTATCCCGAATAGCAAACAGTATTGAGGTGAAAGAATGAGTTTGGAAAAAGGGAGGCTTTCCTCCCGCCAGGTCATGTTTTTGGTTGCAAACATGGTCTTCGCCACCGAGGTCCAGTTTGTCCCGGCTTTTTTAACCAAGTACGCCGGGCAGGACGCCTGGGTGGTGGTGTTGATTGTAACTGTTTTAGGGATACTCTTCGGTATCCCGATCATTTCCCTGGGCTTGCGTTTCCCTGGTAAGAACCCGGTCGAATACGGCATGGATCTCCTGGGCAAATGGGGGGGGCGGGTACTGGGCATGATCCTGAGCCTTTTCTTTTTCTTTGTGGCAGCTGCCGCAGTCCGTGAATTGGCCGACCATCTGGTTATCGCTGTCATGCCAAGAACCCCGCTGGTCGTCTTTATAGCTTTATATATGTTTGCGATAGCCTATGGGGTTTACCTGGGTTTGGAAGTATTCGCCAGAGCCTGTGAAATTCTCTATCCGCTTTTCCTGATAGCGCTGCTAACCGGTTCATTGTTTTTGTTCCCGGTGGCGAATTGGGAGCTGCTCAAGCCCTTCCTGGAGCACTCGCCGCTGGAACTGACGCGGGGCGCTGTTAATATGCTGTCTTTCTACGGTGAAGGCTTGGCCATCCTTTTTCTCATTCCGTACATGCGCCACCCTGAACAGGCGCCCGGCCTTAATTTAAAAATTACTTTACTATTAAACGTTCCGATACTAACAATGGTGATGCTGCAGATCGCCACGTTTGGAGATATAGAGAACAGCCGGATCCTTTTCCCCTCCTTTGAACTGGTCAAGATGATTAGTGTCGCCGGTTTTTTTGAGCGGGTAGAGGCATTTCTCCTGGCTTTTTGGGTAACGACGGTATGCCTGAAAGTGTCGCTTCTCTTTTACACCGCACTGATCGCCTTTGCCCAGTCGGTCAACTTAAGTGACCACCGCCCGCTGGTATGGCCCGGCGCAGTAATTCTGGCGGCATTTGCTACCCTAATATTTACCGATGTTGCCCAGGCCAGGGGGTTCCTTTCGACAACCTGGAATATCTTTGCCCTATCCGTTGAAATGTCAGTATTTATCCTTCTCTATATCCTGGCCCTGCTCAGGAAAAAAGGCGTACCTAAGACTGGGGAGACAAAAGAATGAAGAGACAGCTTGTGTCAAGGTGTATGGCAAAGCGGATCTATCTCTTTTTAATCATTATTTTGCTCGCAGGTATGTGCTCCGGCTGCTGGGACCGTGTTGAAATTGAACAATTGGCCTATGTCACTGCAGTGGGTATTGACAGTGCTGATTCTGACGGCGTGCTCGTCACCTTTCAGACTGTTATTCCCCGTATGCTCGGGAAATCGCAGGGTGGCGGCGGTGGGGGCGGTGGCGGCGGCGTGCCGGTCAAGCCGTATGCCAACTACAGTGTCCGGGCGCGCAATGTCAGCGACGCTGTGCGCATGTTTGAACTGAAGAACCCCCGTTCCGCCATGTTCAAGACGACTACAGTTATCATTATGGGGGAAGACGAAGCCCGTAAAAGTATGCTGCCGTCTCTGGATTTTTTTACCAGAAAACCCATGATGCGCCGCTCCGTCTGGGTCCTGGTGGCCAAGGGAAGAGCGGAGGATATCTTGCTTAAAGGGGAGCCCGAACCGGGAAGTTTTCCGGCTCAAACATTCAGATCAATATTCCAGCGCAGGCAGGAAGTGTCAGTGATTCTCCCGGTAAATTTCGGACAATTCTTAAGCAAGGTGGAGAGGTCGGGCATTGACCCGTTCATAACTGCTATTAAACTGGCGCCAGAAGTCAGCAGGGCAGCTGACGGCACTCGGGTAGAAAAACAGACCTTTGAGATTAGCAGCATGGGAGTCCTGAAGCTGGGCAGGCTGGTCTCTTTCCTTGAGCTGTCTGAATCCCGCGGTGTGGTCTGGATGGAAGGGAGGGCTGCAGGGGGCACCGTCACTGTTCCTGCAAACGCAGAGAAACCATGGGCCTCATTGTTGGTTTCTTCAGAAAGAAGCAAAATCACACCAATCATTACCGAGAATGGGTTTATATTCAACATCGAGATCGAGGTGGAAGGGTATGTATCCAGTGTGCAGAAGGGGGATATCGACCTCAACAAGCCCGACGATATGCGGCTGCTGGAACAGGAGGAGGAAAAAGCGATCTATCAGGAGGTCATGGCTGCTGTAAACAAGTCCCGGGAACTGCACAGTGATTTTCTGGGTTTAGGGGGAAAAATTTACGAAACGAACCCGAAGCTTTGGAAAGAGATCAATCAAACCTGGCGCGACGAATGGCTTCCCAACGTACAGACTGAAATCACTGTGAGCTGTAAGCTTACACGCACCGGTCTAACTGCAGAGCCGGTAAAACCCATTCCGTAGGGAAGCGCGAGCTTTAAATAACCTGGACCTATCAATAAAAGGTAAATAACTAATTGGGAATTCATAGTCTCGAGCACCAGTTCTATGAAGGGGCTTACCTGATAGGCGGAAAGGGCACCTACGTTGGTTGCTCCACTATGGACAACGGTTAAAGTTCGCGGTAAAAGGTCACCAGGGCAATATAAAAATTGAGTGAGTACTTCCCCCGTGTATTAATAAATATTCAGGTAGAATAATACAACCTGGAAGGGTATTCCTTTCAGGCTTTTTGTTTAAGATTTACAAAGGAGAAAAATTATATGCTGTCGAATAATCAAAGTTGCATTGTTATTTATAAATAATAGCTGCTTCTTGGAGGGGTTCCATGAATTGCAAACCCAACATAGCCATTGACGGGCCGGCCGGGGCCGGCAAAAGTACAGTTGCAAAGCTGGTTGCTAAAAGTCTTGGCTATTTGTATATAGATACGGGAGCCATGTATCGCGCCGTTACGTTAAAGGCGCTGCGTGACGGGGCAGACTTAAACGACCACGAAAAACTCGGCAGGCTGGCGTCGAATGTATTAATAAGTCTCAAGGCAGGCTCTGATGGAAATCTTACCGTGTTGATGGACGGAGAGGACGTAACTGAAGAAATTCGATTACCGGCTGTTTCGAACAGCGTCTCATTGGTGGCCAAAGTCCCGGCTGTACGCCGGAAAATGATTGAATTGCAGAAAGAAATGGCCGCGGGGGGCGGTGTTGTAATGGAGGGCCGGGATATCGGGAAGGTGGTATTGCCCGACGCCCGGATCAAGATTTACCTCACTGCCGCCACCGGGGAAAGGGCCAGGCGACGCTGGAAGGAACTGGCTGATAAGGGAATAAAAGTTAACCGGCGTCAAATCGAAGAAGATATCTGCAACCGGGATTTTATTGACACTTCAAGGGAAATGGACCCTTTAGCGCCGGCTGCGGACGCCGTCATTATCGACAGCACTTCCTGTACGGTAGAGGGAGTAGTTGACCTGATTGTGGCAAGGATAACGGGTGAAAGGAAGGAACGATGATTTTCAGTTTACTTAAAGCCGGCGCCAGGCTTGTCCTATTAGTGCTGAGGCGCTGGGAAATCCGGGGGGCGGAGAACCTTCCCGCCACCGGCGGGGTGGTGCTGGTGGCCAACCATGTCAGCTACTGGGACCCGGTTGCGATTATTTGTGCCTTTAAAAAACGCCAGGTTTTTTTTATGGCCAAGTATGAGCTTTTTAAGATACCCCTGGTCGGCTACGCCGTACGTTCGTCCGGAGCCTTTCCGGTACGCCGGGATGTGACCGACCGGAATGCTGTGAGGACGGCCTTACGTCTGCTCCAAGCAGGCGAAGTCGTGGGACTTTTCCCCGAGGGGACCAGGAGCCATACCGGGGATATGTTAAAGCCGCACCTTGGCGCCGCCATGATTGCTCTTAAGGCGGGAACCCCGATCGTGCCGGTTGCCGTAAGTGGGACCAGAGGTGTGTTTAGCAAGATAGCGGTCCATGTGGGCAGTCCTATCCGCTTTCAGTCCATGACAAAGGCAACCAAGGAAGATCTTGAAATTATCAGCGACCGGATTATGGACGAGATTGCCCTGCTGCTCGGGAGCTAAACGGATTTTTCTGAAAATATATGGCGATAGGAAGGAAATTCGCGTACCTTATCGAATATTTCCACGATGGATAAAAGGTGATTTTATGGAAGTGAGGGTAGCCTCAAAAGCCGGTTTTTGCTACGGTGTCAAAAGAGCCATTGAGATGTCCAAGGACACCGTCCGCAACAGGCCTGGCCCGGTCTTCTCCCTGGGGCCACTAATTCACAACCCTCAGGTAGTTGCCTACCTCGGAAAATTGGGAGTTAGGGAAATTAATAATTTAGGGGAGATACAAGAAGGCACGCTTATCATTAGGTCTCATGGGGTAGGTCCAGCCTTGTTAAACGCCGCCCAGGAGCTCGGGTTGGACATTGTTGACGCAACCTGTCCCTTTGTCCGCAGGACCCAAGTCGTTGCCCGTGACCTGATGACCAAAGACTACCAGGTGGTGATTGTGGGTGATAAAAACCACCCGGAAGTACAGGGAATCATGGGTTGGGCCAATGGCAAGGCGGAGGTCGTGGAAAATCCCTGGGAAGCAGGTCTCGTAAAGGCACGGGGAAAAAAGATAGGGGTGTTGGCCCAGACGACCCAACACATGGAAAACTTTAACGCTGTTGTGGAGACCCTGGAAAAAACCGGGTCGGTTGTCCAGGCCTGTAAGACCATCTGCAGCGCAACATCTGAGCGCCAGAAAGCTGCCCTTGAGCTAGCCTGTCAGGTTGATGTGATGATCGTGGTAGGAGGCGCTGACAGCGCCAACACGAGAAAACTGGCCAGCCTCTGCCGTGCCTGTGGTACGACAACTTACCATATCGAGGAGGCGGGTGAACTTGATCCGGCGTGGTTCCGGGGTGTGAAGGCAGCAGGGTTAACAGCGGGTGCGTCTACACCTGACTGGATAATAGAGGAGGTTAAGAAGCGAATGAGTGAGATTGAAGAACTGAACGGCTCTGAGGAAGGTATGAAGGACGCGGTTGAAGTCAAAGCTGTTCGGCACGGTGAAATTGTTACTGGTACGGTTGTCCACGTTGGCCAGGACGAGGTGATGGTGGATGTTGGAGCTAAGTCGGAAGGCGTTATTCCAATAAGGGAACTGTCCTGCTGTGAAGTTACCTCCATCCAGGATATCGTCCAGGTGGGGGATCAAATAGAAGTATACGTGTTGAAAGCAGAGGACAACGAAGGCAAGCTGATCCTTTCCAAAGAAAAAGCCGATGCCGAAAAAGCCTGGGCCGGACTTGAGGAAGCCCTTGAATCAGGGCAGCCTGTTGAGGGCACGGTGCGGGAAGTAGTAAAGGGTGGTCTTTTGGTGGATATAGGGGTGCGAGCTTTTCTACCTGCTTCCCTGGTCGACCGCGGTTATGTGGAAGATCTCTCCAAATACCTGGGACAGGTCATATCCTCGCGTGTGATCGAGATGAACCGGGCCAGGAAAAAGGTGATTCTGTCCCGCAAGGCGGTGCTGGAAGAGGATTTCGCCAAGCTGCGCCAGGAACTGCTGACCAACCTTGAGGAAGGTCAGGTTGTTAAAGGAGTGGTGCGGCGGCTGACTCAGTTCGGGGCTTTCGTAGATATCGGCGGGGTAGACGGCCTGCTGCACATATCTGAGATGTCCTGGCACCGCATCAACCATCCATCTGAAGTGGTCAAGGTGGGTGATGAGATTGAGGTTATGGTACTTAAAATAGACCGGGATAATGAAAAAATATCCCTGGGTTTAAAACAAGTCCTGCCCAATCCTTGGGACACAGTTGACCAAAAATACCCGGTGGGCAGCGTTGTTCCGGCAAAAGTAGTCCGCCTGGCTCCTTTTGGCGCCTTTGTGCAGTTGGAACCCGGTGTGGAAGGTCTGGTCCATATCTCACACCTGGCGGAAAGACATGTGGCCAAGCCGGACGAGGTGGTGTCCGAAGGAGAAGAGGTCAACGTCAAGGTCCTTAGCGTAGATCCTGCCGAGAAGAGAATTCGTTTATCTATAAGAGAGGTGTCCAGGGAAAAACAGGAGCGGGAATACCGTGACTATAACCATAAGAAAACTGAGGATACCGGAGATGTGGTTACCATAGGTGACATGGTGGGAGACTTGTTCGATAAGAAGTAAAAGGAATAATAAGTGAATAATTATAACTAAGTAACAACAATATGCAAAAGCGGCGGAAGCCGCTTTTGCATATTTTTTGGCCAAATGGGAAGTCTAACTTTGATATTTCCAGAACAAGGAGGCTGATACATTTGGAGGGTTTTCCCATAGGTATTATTATCTTAATCGCTGTTTCGGTGCTCATATATCTGGGTCTGGCCCAACGCGCCCTGGACCGGATGAGGCTTTCCGACCGGGGAGCCCTGGTTGTAATCGGAGCCATTATTTTGGGCAGCTTTATCAACATCCCCCTCCCTTTTCTACCTTTTAGGACCTCAATAAACGTTGGGGGGGCATTGGTACCCGTGGGGTTGGCGATTTACCTTCTGGTAAGAGCCGGCACCAGCAGGGAGTGGACCAGGTCTCTGGTGGGGGCGGTCATAACAGCTGTCGTTGTCTATATCATCGGATCCCTGATTAACGCCGGAACAACCATAGAACCTGCGGGACGCTACGCTATAATCGACGCCATCTACCTTTACCCCCTGGCCGGAGGTATCGTGGCCTACCTGCTCGGCAGATCCAGGAGAGCGGCCTTTATTGCCGCTACCATCGGTGTCCTGCTGGTCGATGTATTTCATTACATCTGGCTACTGAGTCAGAATGCCCCTGCCAACTATGCTGTCAGCATAGGCGGCGCCGGGGCTTTTGATACTATAGTCCTGGCTGGTTTTGTGGCCATCCTGCTGGCTGAAATCATTGGTGAATCTTTTGAAAGGCTTTCAGGTGGACCCAGCGCCAAGGGACGTCCTTCGGAACTGGTTAAAGGTTTGAAAAAGCCGGAGCTAAACGCGACGGGTACGCAAGGCGACAAGAACGTGGAACAAGATAGACTGGCGCAAGACGAAAGAAAGGTGGCTGACCTTGATGAACGGGAGTAAACTCAGAATCCTGTTTGGTACTCTGGGGGTTTTAGCTTTATTGTTGCTTGTAGCTTTTTATTCAACAGGGAGCCTCAGCCTGCGTCACGCCCTGGCTATGCCGAAGCTTTTTGATCGGGGCACGCCGGACCACCTGGTCGATAGGTTCACGACAATTGTTGATGAGCAAGGCGAAATGCTCAGCATGATGTCCCGCACGGTTTTTATAGGAGACCAGTTGTATACAGCCGAGGGCCGCAGTTACCGCATCGGCAGAGTCGAAGGAGATCAGGCCGAGGCGCAGTTTCTGGGGATGGATCCACAGATTGTCGCCTATAACGAATTGTATGGGAATCAGGTAGCGCCTGTCACGACCAACCTGGCGGAACAGAAGAATAGCGCAATCGCAATCTATCATTCACATACTGACGAGTCCTATGTGCCTTCGGACGGAACAGAGTCTATACCCTTTAAAGGGGGTATTTACCAGGTCGGCAAGGCCCTGGTCGATAAGCTGCAAGGCAGGGGGGTTACTGTAAACTACGACGAGACGCCCCATGACCCGCACGATAACAACGCTTATGTCCGCTCCCGCAGGACGGCCGCCAATTTAATGAAAAGCAACCCTGCCGCAATTTTCGACATCCACCGAGACGGAGTTCCTGACCCCTCTTATTACCGGGCTACGGTGGACGGCAAACAAATTGCCAAGCTGCGCCTGGTTGTAGGGCGGGAAAACCCCCGTATGGACGCCAATATGGACTTTGCCAAGCGTATGATGGCAGCGGCCAATAACATGCACAACCAGGTAGTAAAAGAAATTTTTGTCGGTAAGGGTGATTACAATCAGGATCTGACTCCAACGGCCCTCCTCATCGAGGCCGGCACACATACAAACACCAAGGAAGAGGCTGCCATGGGTATAGCTTTGTTTTCTGAGGCTGTACCCAATGTGTTGGGACTTGCCGCCGGTACGACCGGTAATCCTGCGGCGCAGGCGCCTGGCGCCGGCGGGAGGCCGGCGGGCGCTGCCGGGGGCGCCGGGAGAGCGCTTGCCTGGATCCTTGGGATCACTATAGTGGGTGGCGTTGGCTTCCTGCTGATCAGTTCCGGTAGTTGGGAAAATGCCAAGAAGCGTATTTCAGGTTTCGGACGGGAATTCACCAGCTTCTTTGGCCCGCGTCCCGCTGCCCGTAAAAATGTAAAACTGGAAGAAGCGCCTGGACACCGGAAAGGGCCGGAAGAACAGGACCCTCTTGCCAACAAGGCGCTTAAGGAAACTAAAGACGACATAACCAAAGACTAGGTTTGGGGGATAGCATGTCTAACTTAATACCCGAATACCTGCTGGTGATCCTGGCCGGTGTAGTAGCGGGGACCGTTACCAGGGTTATCCTGCTGCGCATTGACTACCGGCAGTACCCGGGTTACCCGCACGGCTACCTGGGCCACCTTTTCCTCGGGTTTATCGCTTCAGTTCTGGGGGCTGTGGCGATTCCGGCAATAATGAAACCGGATTTCGCCGCGGCCACCTTTTTGGCCCTGGCGGCGCAGCAGTTCCGGGAAATCCGTAATATCGAGCGACGCACCCTGGAAAGCCTGGAAAGAAGTGAACTGGTCAGAAGAGGTCTAGATTATATTGAGGGGATTGCCCGTACTTTTGAGGCCAGGAATTACCTGGTGATGGGAACTGCCTTTGTTACCAGCCTAGCGGCCCAGTTTGGCGGGCAGGCGGTGGCTTTTGTGGTCGCCATCCTGGCGGTTCTGTTTAGCAGATATTTCATGTCCGGCCAGGTAGTCGGCAGCATCTGTGAAGTGGTACCGGCCCGGATCAGCTTTAAGGGCGCTATTTTGATGGTAGACGAGATTGGCATCATGAATGTAGGTCTCAAATCAATGCGCGATAAAATTTTAAAAGATGGTCTGGCGGTTAAGCTTATCCCCAGGGACGGCAACGCCAGGTCCACTTTACATGATATCGGACAGCGCAATGCCATTGCCTTTACCGCGTCGGTCATCCTGGGTACCAAAAAAGACGTGGACACCCCGGAATTTACCCCACTGGCCAGAAAAAATCCCGATACAGGCGAAGTTGGGTTATATATCATGCCGGTTGAGCGGGACCTGGAGCAGCTTATCGCGGCGGTCAAGCTGACCCCTGTGCTGGAAAGCGCAAGGAGCAAACCGTTGAAGGCGGGAGCTTCAATAAAAGCAGCCAAAGAGCAGGTGAAATCCACATGAGTGAAGAGTCGGTTGGTACCATCCTGGCCATTGTAACACTGCAGATGAGTATGGTTGGCGAGGGCACACCTGTTTTCCTGGCTAGAGACGAGGAAGAGCAGCAAAAGGTTGCCAATTACCTGTCCAGAATACTTGACGCCAATGTCCACGACCTGGAAAACGGTTCATTAATTCTGGTAAAGCACTGATGAAGGTTATTTACCATTGTTATGGGGGTACTCATTCCTCGGTTACCGCCGCTGCTATACACCTGGGGATGTTGCCGGAAGACCGCGTTCCAGGACCGGAAGAGTTTTTGCAATTACCGCTTTATGACCGGCAGGATGCATGCGAGCACGGCCATATTTTTTTCATAGGGATCGATGAGTACGGGCATGAAGTTTACCTGACCGCCCGCCGCAGCCGGCCGGCAGTTCTGGAAAATGTCTTTGCCGGACTGGGGGGGATTTTTGGTATCCCCGCTTCAAGCTACTGCTTGGTCAACGCTATGAGCCAGGTCAATTGGATCATGATGTTTGGAGGATATCTTTCGCGGCGCTGGGGGTTAATCGGGGTGGGGCGGCCTATCGTGACCATGGGTACGCGGGTGGCTTACTTTAAATTGGTTGGTTTGGTTAAAAAAACCAAAGAAAAGTTGAGGGCGGATGGCGAAAAAAGTTCTTTATTTCAGCAACAGCCGCTTTCCCGTGGCGATTGTTGCCGGCGCTATTCATACAGGCCGGCTCCCGGCGGGGAAAGACCCGGGCGCCGTCAGTTTTCGGGAGCTGCCGTTTTTGAATATGCAAGACGGCGGAGAGGGTGAGATCTTTGTTATAGGCAAAGATGACCGTGGCAATGATATTTACGCTCTTTCCATAAAAGGGGAGCGTGGTATGCCCCATCGTTTGGTTGAAAGCTTTCTCCGGATCTATAAAATTCCTCGCGGCAACTTGCTTATGATCGACAGCGGGGTTGGCGACAACTTTTTTTTATTGGCAGGACGCCTTCTCAACAGAGCGGGCTTTCTCGCCGCTTTAGGGCGTTTTTTTACCTATACCGGTATCAAAAAAATGTATGGAGAACTGACCCGGCTGAGTGCTGGTGTTAGAGACGGCCTCGGAAAATCCCTTGACTAGATTCTGGAATTTTTAGATAATGGTTGTTAGAGCTAGGGGGGAGGTCGTCCCGTATGGAGGATCGGGGTTTGCTTATTGCGCAGGTCTTACCCGGGAGTATTGCCGCTGAAATGGATCTTGCGCCAGGGGACCGTTTAATCTCCATTAACGGGTCAGAGGTGCGGGATCTTATCGACTTCCGTTTTTTTGAGACTGAAGAAAACCTCACCATTGAGGTGATCACTGCAGCCGGTGAGGAGTGGGTCCTTGATGTTGAAAAGGACTACGACCAGGATCTGGGTTTGGAATTTGCAGACGGGGGGTTCGGGCGCACTACCTGGTGCTCCAACCAATGCATTTTTTGTTTTGTCGACCAGATGCCGCCCGCCTTGCGCAAGTCCCTCTATATCAAGGACGATGATTACAGGCTCTCCTTCTGGAGCGGTAATTTTATCACTCTTTCCAACGTTGGAGATGAAGAACTGGAGAGAATCGCCCGGCTCCGCCTGAGCCCCCTCTATATATCCGTCCATACCACCAACCCTGAGCTGCGTAGGGTTATGCTCGGTAATAAACGGGCCGGACTTATTCTGGAACAGCTGAAGTTTCTGGCTTCTGCCGGGATTGAGATGCACACTCAGATTGTGCTGTGTCCAGGCATTAATGACGGCCGGGAACTGGAAAACACAGTAAGAGATCTGGCCGGTTTGTGGCCGTCGGTCAGTTCCCTGGCGGTGGTGCCGGTCGGGTTGACGCAATTCAGGGAGTCCTGCTACCCGTTAAGAAATGTTACCCCTGCCGAAGCGCATCAGGTTGTCGAGTGGGTGGGTTTAAGGCAGGATGAGTTCCTGGCCGGTCTGGGCGACCCCTTTGTCTTTGTTTCGGATGAGTTCTACCTGCTGGCTGGAGAGCAGGTTCCCCCCTTAGATTCCTATGCCGGTTTTCCACAGCTTGAGAACGGGGTGGGTCTGGTACGCCTCTTTTTGGAAGAATGGGAGGAAGTCAGACAGGATCTGCCCCTGGAGATAGAGCCTCTAAAAGTAACCATTGCCACTGGAGTTTTGGGAGCTATCGTGCTGCGGCAGGTCGCGGCGGGACTAAATAAAATAAAGGGACTACAGGTTACCGTAAAAACAATAGAGAACACCTTTTTTGGAGAGCGGGTTACTGTAACCGGATTGGTCACGGGGCAGGACTTAATGGACCAAATTGATCCGCGAAAGATAGGCGACCTCCTGGTTCTCCCCGCGGTAATGCTGAAAGAGGAGGGGGAGCTCTTTTTAGATAGCCTCACTGTCGCTGACCTGGCGGAACGTTTAAAAACCAGAGTGGCCGTGGTCAAGGGGCCGCGCCAGTTGGTTGAGGCTCTGCTGGAAGGGCCGGAACACGCAGAGCTTTTTGTCGAAGACAGGGATTACTGAAATAATAATTTTAGGTTATCATGCGCCGCAGTGCAAGCGCGATTGGAATCGCACCCACATGAAAGCAGGCACAGTGAAGACAATGTGGGTGCGTTTTAATTGGGAGCATCTTAATAAAAAATCATGGTTGGCGCATCCGCACTTGCAACAGAATGGTTATAATAGTATTAGTATACTTAACATTGATTTTTATGCAGTAATGGCGCCGGGTTAAGGACGGTGTCCTATTTATTGAAGTTTTATTAGAGTTTTACTTAAATCAGAAAGGTGACAATAATATGTCCAAACCGATAGTGGCCATACTGGGGCGGCCAAATGTGGGCAAATCGACGCTTTTCAACCGCATCGTAGGCGGCCGCGTGGCTATTGTGGAGGATACACCCGGGGTAACCAGGGATCGCCTTTACATGGATGCTGAATGGTCAGGGCGCCATTTTACCCTGGTAGATACGGGAGGACTTGACTTTCAGGAAGACAGCGAAATTACCAGCCATGTCCGGACTCAGGTAGAGCTGGCTATCCGCGAGGCGGACGTGGTGCTCTTTGTTGTGGACGCCCGGGCCGGTTTAAATCCGGACGACCTGGAAGTGGCTTCGGTCGTTCGCCGTGCGCATAAACCGGCCGTGCTTGTGGTTAACAAGGTTGAAAATTTTGACTCTCCCGAGAAGATATATGATTTTTTCCAGCTTGGTCTGGGGGATCCGGTACCCGTATCTGCGGCGGAGGGATTGAACACCGGCGATATGCTGGACAGGCTGGTGGAACTGCTTCCTCCGGATCAGGGAGTGGCAGACTCTCCGGATATAATCAAAATTGCCGTTATCGGCAGACCCAATGTGGGAAAGTCCTCACTGGTAAACAGCCTCCTGGGAGAGGAACGGGTCATTGTCAGCAATATTCCCGGTACCACGCGCGACGCCATTGATACAACCTTTGAGCGGGACGGCAAAAACTACATGCTCATCGATACTGCCGGTATACGCCGCAGAAGCCGGGTCGAGCGTACTACGGAGAAATACAGTGTTATCCGCTCTTTACGGGCGATTGACCGGTGTGACGTGGTATTAGTCGTTATTGACGCGGTTGAAGGGGTTACCGAACAGGACAAGCGCATTGCCGGTTACGCCCATGAAGCCGGTAAGGGCTCAATTCTAGTGGTGAACAAATGGGACCTGGTGGAAAAAGACGATAAAACTATGAAACGCTATAGTGATAAAGTACGTCAGGAACTGGCGTTTATGCCTTATGCCCCTCTTATCTTCACCTCTGCGCTAACTGGAAAGCGAGTTTTAAAAGTGCTGGAGTTGGTCGATTTTGTAGCCGAGAAGCATGCCACCCGTGTAAGTACCGCCAATTTAAATACCCTGATCAGGGAAGCGACTCAGCAGAACCCGCCACCGGCGGATAAGACCAGGCGCCTGAAGATCTTATATGCTACTCAGAGCGGGGTCAAGCCCCCACGCTTTGTGCTGTTTGTTAATGATCCTGAATTATTGCATTTTTCCTACCAGCGCTACCTTGAGAACCAAATCCGTTCGGCTTACGGGTTTGAAGGGACACCGCTCCGCTTTAGCCTGCGCAGACGGTCAAAGGAGGAGTAAGGAGACCTGACATCTACCTTGAAGATGTAGGTGCGAATTTGCACCATTGGCTGCCACAAGTGCGGCGCTGGCGCGCTGTGTGCGATACTCTTAAATTTTTAAAAATGATATTTGGTTCGTCCGCATGCAGTTTTGACCCGGAGTAATACAGTAAGCGCCGGCGTCCGGTGTCTGACGACCGGCGGCTGAATGCCGAAGGAGAAGCAGATATGTCGGTTTTTTTAGTTATAATAGCTAGCTACCTGATTGGTTCTATTCCGGTGAGTTACCTGGTTGCCCGCTTATGGAAAGGGATCGACATCCGCAACTATGGCAGCGGCAATGTTGGCATGACCAATGTTTGGCGTAATGCCGGTCCTGTGGCAGGGGTACTGGCCTGGGCCGGAGACTTGGGCAAGGGAGTCCTGACAATACTGTTGGCCAAACATTTTGGCGGGCCTGAAGTAGTAGCCGCAGCCGGTATAGCCGTACTGGCGGGACACAGCTGGCCGGTGTTCCTGGGCTTTAAGGGAGGGAAAATGGTTGCCACCTTTGTCGGCGTAATCGCCGCCATAGCCCTGCCGGTCGGCCTTATTGCCGCGGTTGTGTGGCTGGCCGTGGTCGGGCTTTCCGGGTACGTTTCTGTTGGATCCATTGCCGCGGTTCTTTCCATACCTTTGTTAATCTGGGCTTTTCATCTGGAGTGGCCCTACCTAGTCCTGGGTATATTGGTGGCGGCCCTGGTGATATACAAGCACAAACCTAATATTAAGAGGTTGGCCGGTGGCGCCGAACCAAAAATCAAACGGAAGTTCTGGTAGGCGGGAGGTGTGTAATTGGTGAGTAAAATTATTGGGGTAGCCGGCGCCGGCAGTTGGGCTACGGCTTTGTCGGTACTACTGGCGCACAAAGGGTACACGGTGCGGATGTGGTCGAGACACGCAGCTCTCGCGAAGGAGATTACAATAACAAGAGAAAATATACGATATCTTCCCGGGGTGATTGTGCCCCCGGCGGTCGAGGTCACGGTCCATATTGAAGAGGCGGTGCGCGAAGCTGACGCGGTCGTTTTTGCTGTGCCGTCCCACGCCTTTCGGGAGGCGCTCCAATCCGCTCTCCCCCATCTGTCCGGCACGGGGCTGATTATCAACGCCGCCAAAGGAATTGAGGAGGATAGCCTGCGTCGTTTATCCCAGGCATTTGCGGAAGTTGCCGGTCCGCGGGCACTCGAGCGGTATGTGGCGCTTTCCGGGCCCAGTCATGCCGAGGAGGTGGGCAGGCAGGTGCCCACTGCAGTGGTAGCGGCGTCATCCAGCATAAAGAGTGCTGAATACGCGCAGGACCTGTTTATGTGCGACAATTTCAGAGTCTATACCAATCCGGATGTCGCCGGAGTTGAACTGGGGGGCGCGCTAAAGAATGTCATTGCCCTTGGCACAGGTATTGCCGACGGGCTGGGCTTTGGTGACAACACCAAAGCAGCCCTGATGACCAGGGGGCTGGCTGAAATCACCCGCCTGGGCATCACGCTGGGCGCCAACCCGCTTACTTTTGGCGGCCTTGCCGGGGTTGGTGACCTGATCGTAACTTGCACCAGCATGCACAGTCGCAACCGGCGCGCCGGTATGGCTATAGGCCGGGGCAAATCACTGGAGGAGGCACTGGCTGAAGTGGGTATGGTGGTGGAAGGCGTCCGCACTACCCGGGCGGCTCGCAGGCTGTCCGAGCTTTACGGTGTCAATATGCCCATTACCGAACAGATGCACGAGGTTTTGTTCGAAGGTTTCCCGCCTGAAACAGCTGTTAACAAGCTCATGACCAGGGGCAAAAAACACGAAACGGAAGAAGTGGCCCTGGCTGCCGCCGCCCTGGGTAGAAGCCAGTTTTAGTTCCACAAGATCATCCGCTATAACGAAACATAGTTTGGTAGATACTATAACGGGGTGATCGAAATGTTGAACAGGATTATCTTATTTGGTATAGACGGTTGTTCCTATACGGCAGCCGCAAAGGAGGATTTGGCCAGGCGTAAGAGGCCTTACGAGTACCATAATGTTGTAAAAGAGCAGGAAGCTTTGCAAAGGATGCTCGAACTGACCGGAGGAGCCCGTTTGGTCCCGGTAATCGTTGAGCAGGGCTGCATAAAGATCGGTTTCGGCGGGGCCTGTCAGGTGTGAAATGGGACGTGAGACGTGGGTATGTGGCGCAGTCCTATGGGGTCAGTGCAATGCACCAGCCATGATTTTTTCCACTGATAATACCAATAAAAATGCACACTGGGGAGTGTCAATAGGAAGACATATGTCTCGTTATTCTGCCTCATCTGTCTCAAGAATATTGCCCGAAAAGGCTTGACTTGCGGGCTTGTTGGGGTTATCCGAAAGCGTTTCGGAGCACCTGGGTGCGTTCCTTAGCGCGTACGTAGCTTAAAATCAAAGCTTATATAGCGCGTAGCTACCGGATGGCTGTATGTATATGCGGTCGGCATGACGCTCTTGTTTCACAAATGGAGAATTGCGAAGCGAGCGGAGGATAACCCCAAGCCCACTACCCCAGAGGTCTTCGAAGACCAGTTAACAGTGATCTTGTGATACACTTACATTGATAATATGAATTAATAATACAAGCTGCCTATGAAGGGCGGCTTTTCTTTTCAAATGTGGCAGGGAAATAATGGATATTTTTTTACCGGTTTTTATATTTCCAGGTCATATTCGCCCAACAGGCTCATATATATATATTGTTATTGTATGCAACTGGAAAAAAATAGACGTGGACTAGGGTTCACGGCAGATTAATAACATAATCTTTTTTTCGCCTGAGCGGGGGAGGGATGCAACCTTTTTTTATATATAATTTTTATGATTCTTTAAGGGAGGGAGTGTGTTCATTGGAAAGAACCGATATTTTCCGCGATATTGCGGAACGCACCGGGGGAGACTTATATCTCGGGGTGGTCGGCGGCGTTCGCACCGGGAAATCAACGTTTATCAAACGTTTTATGGAACAAATGGTGCTCCCGAATATGAAAGACGTGCATGATCGGGAGCGGGCCAAGGACGAATTGCCCCAGGGCGCAGCCGGACGGACGGTAATGACCACGGAACCGAAGTTTGTGCCGAATGAATCCGTGGAAATTCAGATAACCCCTAACTTGACTGTTAAGATGCGTATGGTTGATTGTGTTGGCTACCGGGTTGAGGGAGCCCTTGGCTATGAGGAGGAAGACGGTCCCAGGATGGTTTCCACTCCCTGGTTCGAGGAACCAATTCCCTTCCAGGATGCGGCAGAGGTGGGAACCAGAAAGGTAATAGCCGAACATTCGACCATGGGGCTGGTTATGACCACCGATGGCTCGATTACGGAGATCCCCAGGGAAAATTATGTTGAGGCCGAGGAACGGGTTATCGAGGAGATGAAGGACATTAACCGTCCTTTCCTGGTCCTCCTCAACAGCACCAACTCGGCCAGCGAGGAAGTCCTGCAGCTTGCTGCGGAACTAAGCGAAAAATATGATGTTCCAGTCATACCGGTCGACTGTGTCCAGATGACTCAGGCCGACATCTTAAATATACTGGAAAAACTGCTTTATGAGTTTCCGGTCAATGAGGTAAATATCAGCCTGCCGCCCTGGGTGGAGGAACTGGAAATCAGGCACTGGCTGCGCCAAAAGTTTGAGGAATCAGTCCGTGAGACTGTTAAAAATGTCCGCCGCCTCAGAGATGTGAACATGGCCGTGGAGTCTCTAGGGGATTACGACTTTGTAGATCAGGTCAGCCTGCGCAGCATGGATATGGGTTCGGGCTCGGCCTCCATTAGTATCACTTCCGATCCCTCGCTGTACTATAAGGTGCTGAGTGAGGAATCCGGCTTTGTTATCGAGGATGAAAGGGAGCTTTTCCGCCTGGTTAAAGAACTCAGCGTGGCCAAGCGGGAGTTTGATAAAGTATCTCAAGCCCTGGACGAGGTCAGGGAGATCGGCTACGGGGTTGTAGTTCCGACCGTTGACGAACTGGTCCTGGAAGAGCCGGAACTAATTCGCCAGGGAAGCCGCTTCGGAGTGAAATTGAAGGCGACCGCTCCGTCCCTCCACTTGATTAAGGCCGATATCACCACCGAATTAACCCCGCTCATAGGCACCGAGAGACAGTGCGAAGAACTGGTCCAGTACATGCTCAAGGAATTCGAAGACAATCCGCAGAAAATATGGAACTCGGAGATCTTTGGCAAATCAGTTCACGACCTGGTCCGTGAGGGTATTCAGAATAAACTCCACCGCATGCCGGAAAACGCCCAGCTCAAGCTCCAGGAGACCCTGCAGCGGATTGTCAACGAAGGCTCGGGTGGCCTCATCTGCATTATAATATAAAAAAAACCGGTCGCACGACCGGTTTTTTTAAAACCTTTTGTTTCCAAAATACTCGCAACCCCAGCGGTAAAAAGCTACAAACGCTCTGGAAGACAGAAGTGTTACAGTCAATGTAATGAAGGTAATATACCAGCTCCACTTATGGTACTTGATTAATTCCGTATAGAGTTCCAGAGGATATTCTATCACGGTTATGCCAACACTAAAAAGTATGGCGTAAACAAGGATATGACGGAAGCCACGCTCCCTGGTAAGCTGGTTGTATAATATGCAAAGAATTGGGAAAACCCAGAAATCAAACAAAAGGCTCACCTTATATAAAAGAGGCAACTGCCGGAAAGGGTATTCCAAGAGGTCCAGGTTTACCACTGCAGCCCCCCAGAGACCGTCAAGAACGTTTTTGTAAAGGAATACCACCACCCAGTCCCTGAAATAGCGCCAGTCTACGGCGAAAACCAGCAGCAGCAAACCGATCAGAGCAGAGGTTATACTTATAATCAATTCAGGGCTGATGACCATATTTTCCTCCTTGAGACTCCAACTTGTTAATAGTCAATATGGGGCCGGTTCATTCGCACAAGATACAGGCAACCGGCTGCAAACCCAAGTCGACTATGATATTGGTAGTGAGTCATAATCAGATTATCCCGTCCCGGGATGGTTTATCTTTGGTCTTGGCCTGGTGTTGTTTTCCTGCAACAATTAATACCAGCCACCTCAAAAAAACAGGTATGATAATATAAATAGGAAAAGAGTAAATATGTTCCCACTGGTATAATTTGTATATTCCCAACCATATGAGAAGGGGTTCACCGATAAAAGCAAAAACAGCCGCCAGCGCCGTATGTGCGATGGTGAACTTTTTCCAGGTCGGGAACACCTGATAAACCAGCATAAAAGTAACAGGCAGCGCCGTGTAGTTGACCGGTATCAAACGCGGGAAATAAGGTTCGATATCGTAATAGTATTCCCATAGGTTTAGCTGGCAGCCCATTTCATCCAGAAAAGTAACCACAGTTAGCACCATGAACCCGTACAGCAATATTTCAACCAGACGTTTTTTATCTGCATATTTCCACCAAAGCAGCCAGGGGACCACCAGGACAAAAATGAGTATCCAGAATTGAAAGGTGCCCAACTCTTTGTGGAGCCAGTGTTGGTACTGCATTTCTATGGCTTTATTCTGTAATTCGATAACCTCTTCAAAAGAAGGAACCGCGTTCATTGTTTTGTGTCTGCCTCCTTACCCGCCATAGGGTTCGGGCATTATTGTTTTCGGCCGGTTCATCCCAATATGATTCACCTGTACAATCTTCCAACCCCTAACGCCTGGTTGTTCCACAAGATTTGTTCGGACTCCTTAACGTTATTGTCGCGGCAATTGATTATTAGAACCACTTCTGCCGCCATACTATTGGGCTTTTTAGTACTATGCGGTATCCTGCTTCTTGCAAGGGCCAGGAGCGCTCCCGTCGCTATCCCCGCCAGCAGGCCGATTAGACCCCAGATAACCGGACCCCACCTCAAAACAAAACCGTATATGACGCCAAGGACCATCAGGGCTGTCCCGGCTACGGCTGCGCCATCAATAAGACTGTTGCCGCCGCTGCCCGCGTTCTGATGTTCAAGCGGGACGGCAAGGATATTTTCCCTGGCCAAGCCGTTATGCAAGAGGTCGGAAATCGCCTGTTCCAGGAATAAGGAATGTTCAAAAGCTGCTACGAGGTACATCTAACCACCTTAATTTATTTACTAGACAGGCATGTCGAAGGCCGGGTTCTGGTAATTCTCCACCAGGTAGGACCTCTGTTCCGCCTGGTATAACTTATTAATCTCAACCGCGTCAACGTAAGAACCGTAAATGGCGAAGACAAAAATTGAAGGCAAAAAAAGGAGCCATTGGAGATTGAGGACATCTAACGCCTTGCTGAAAGAACCTGTACAGGTAAATTGTACGGCGTTATACATATGGGATAACCCGGTAATGGAGATCCATGAAACCAGGAGCGTGAAACCAGTGAGGGATCGCTGCAGGCGGAGGTGCCCCAACCCCGGCATGAAAGCGGACCATACTGCGGTAAGCCGGGGATTGAACTGTTTTAAAAAGTTATGCCCATTGGAATTAATTTTCATAAACTGTAGAGAAGGTCTTTCTCTTTCGGCCATTTTTGAAACTTTATTTAATTCCACCGTGAGGTGGTAGCTGTCCCAAATAATAAATATATAGGCGCCCGCATAAATTGCCAGCCAACTAACGTCTGCGACCTCCCTGGCCAGGTCAAAATTGCCTGTGAAGGAATAAAAAATTGCTGTGTTGAGACTGGATTTCATATTGGCCAGAATCTCCCATAACAAAAAAATAAGGCCTTTGACGGATTTTCCCAAGAGCATATGCCCCAGTCCGGGAAAAGCCGCCGACCACCATATGATCACCCAGGGGTTTCTGTGCTGTACCAGGTTGATGGCGTATGGTGTAATATGGGATCTCTTATAGCGGTTTTCTCCATATAAATAGCAGCTGTTCATTTGTTTGCACCTCTGCGGGCCGGGTATTAACTGTTCACAGGGAGTTTGCTTAAGGAGCAGGTGTTGTTACCATGAACAAAGTTATTTTTTGCATTAATAGCTCGGATCATGTATTTATTGTCTTCGCAATTAGCTATAATACCGTTAAATAAGCGCAGTGGAGAATATTATCTGAACCGTGGTCCCTTGGTGTTGCCTGACGCCGCGCCTGGTGCTATAATGTCGCCATACCCATGTACGGTTTAGACAAGTGTTGCCAGCTCCTACAGACCGTTGGACGGGAGAGCAGGTAATAGGGTGTCATGCGGCATAAATAACAACCCATAACAGGTGGCTGGCAAGCCGACTTTGCTGTTTTTTTATATATTTTTAGTTCCAGGATAAAGGGGGAGAGCAGTTGTCCAAGAATGTGATTGGTGTAGGGCTTTTGGGTATGGGTACTGTGGGCCGGGGAGTATACCGCATCCTCACCGAAAACCGGTCCGGCATCGAGCAAAAAGTAGGCGTGCCTGTCGAAATTAAAAAGATACTGGTTCGTGACACCGCCAAAAACAGGGGTGTTCAATTGGAAGAAGGAGTTCTAACGGCAGATGTCGACGAAGTCATCAACAACCCTGACATTGACATTGTTGTAGAGGTTATGGGAGGGATAAAACCTGCCCTGCCATATGCCCTAAAAGCTTTGAAAAATGGAAAAAGTCTGGTCACAGCCAACAAGGATATGATTGCTGAGCACGGCAAAGAACTGTTTGAGGCAGCCGAGGCGAACAACAGCGACCTCTTGTTTGAAGCCAGCGTGGCCGGAGGAATACCTATAATCAGGCCGCTTAAGGAATGCCTGGCAGCCAACCGGATTCAACAGGTTATTGGCATCATAAATGGCACCACCAACTATATGTTGACCAGGATGAGCAAGGAGGGTCTCGATTTCCAGACGGCGCTTGCTGAAGCGCAGGCCTTAGGTTATGCCGAAGCTGACCCCAGCTCGGATGTCGAGGGTTATGACGCGGCGCGCAAGCTGGCGATTCTAGCTTCCATTGCCTTCAACACCAGGGTTTCCTTAAGCCAGGTTTATGTTGAAGGAATTACCCGGATAACCGCCGAAGATATTAGCTATGCGGCTGATTTGAACTATGTGGTGAAGCTTTTAGGTATTGCCAAGGAAAGTGAAGCAGGAGTTGAGGTACATGTGCACCCGGCCATGCTGCCCAAAACGCACCCGCTTGCTCCAGTTGATGATGTGTATAACGCTGTTTTTGTCAGCGGGGATGCCGTTGGCGACGTGATGTTTTTTGGCCGGGGGGCCGGAGAACTGCCTACCGCCAGCGCTGTTGTCGCCGATATCATGAGCGCTGCCCGCAGTAAACTGAAACATGTGCCGGGTCTGTACAACTGCACCTGTTTTGATGAAAAGCCGGTTAAATCTATGGGGTTGACCTCAACCAAGTATTATATCCGTCTCAATGTAGACGACCGTCCGGGGGTGCTGGCCAGCATCGCCTTTGTCCTGGGTAATAACGACGTGAGCCTGGCTTCAGTCATCCAAAAACATACCACCGGGCAGGCTGCTGAAATAGTCCTGGTTACCCACCGGGTATTGGAGCAGAACCTGCAGGACGCCCTTAAAATTATCAAAGAGTTGTCTACGGTTAACGAAATAGCAAACGTAATCAGGGTAGAGGAATAGCAAAGACATATTTATGAGCTTTTTTTATTCCTCTTTCAGAGGAGGGCTGCAACCTGATGATTCGTGTACAGGTGCCGGCCACCACGGCTAACCTTGGTCCGGGTTTCGACTGTCTGGGTATGGCGCTGGAGCTTTATAACGTGGTTGAAATAATCCCGATTCCCATGGGAACGGTTATTGAGGTGTCTGGTGAAGGGTCTAACGAAATCCCCAAGGACGAGCACAATATGGTTTACCAGGCTGCCCAAAAGGTTTTTCGACAGGTGGGTTACTCCCCGTCTGGCTTAAAGTTGCGCCTGGCCAACCAAATTCCGGTTGCCAGGGGATTAGGCAGCAGTACCTCAGCTATCGTTGGGGGAGTGATTGCCGCCAACCTTCTCTCAGGAGGAAAACTATCGATAAAAGATATCATTAGCCTGGCCAGTTCGCTGGAGGGACACCCGGATAATGTGGCTCCGGCGGTACTCGGGGGCATCGTGGTCTCGGTCCAGGCCGATGGAGAAGTAAAATGCCTAAAAATAAAGCCGCCGCACGGCTTAAAAGGGGTCGTGGCAATTCCCGATTTTTCCATGGTCACGAAAGTTTCCAGGGAAATGCTCCCTTCTCAGGTGCCCTTTCAGGACGCAGCCTTTAATGTCGGGCGCGCGTCTCTGTTGGTGGCGGCGCTGCAGCAGGGTGACTTAAGCCTCTTGGGAGCGGCTATGGAAGACCGTCTCCACCAGCCGATGCGTTCCTCAATGATCCCAGGCTTCAAGAAAGTTTTGGCTGCGGCAAAGCTGGCCGGAGCCAGAGGGGTTACCTTGAGCGGAGCAGGTCCTACAGTGATTGCCTTTGCCGACTCCAACCTGGAGTTGATTGCCAGGGTTATGGGCGAAACTTTTCGCCAAAACGGCGTCAAGTGCCGCGTGCTGGTTTTGAAACCCAGCCCCGTTGGAGCCAGGGCTTTGGAGATAAAGTAGGGTGTCGCGAGCTTTAATCAATACTTTGATGTCGACAGCAGTTGTCTGGCATAGGAAGGCGGTTTTTCATGCTGGTAGTTCAGAAATATGGCGGGAGTTCAGTAGCCAACGCTGAGCGGATCCGCCGGGTGGCCGGCCGGGTAATACAGGAGAGGGATAAAGGCCACAGTGTGGTGGTTGTTGTATCAGCCATGGGAGATACAACCGATGATTTAATCGAATTGGTCGGTGGTATTACCGGCAGTCCCCCGGATCGGGAGATGGATATGCTTCTGTCGACCGGCGAGCAGATTTCCATAGCTCTGCTGGCGATGGCCATTCAAGATATGGGGAGTCCTGCCATATCACTGACCGGAGGTCAGGTGGGAATTTTAACCGATGATGCTCACACCAAGGCTAAAATACTGAAGATCAATACCGACCGCCTGCAGAAAGAGCTCAAACAGGGCAATATTGTGGTAGTGGCCGGCTTTCAAGGAATTGACCAGCATAATGATATAACAACCCTCGGGCGGGGCGGGTCGGATACCACCGCGGTTGCTCTGGCGGCAGCTTTAAAGGCCGATGTTTGTGAAATATTTACCGACGTCGACGGGGTATATACCACTGATCCACGCGTTGTTCCTGAAGCCAAAAAGCTTGACCTGGTTTGCTATGATGAAATGCTGGAGCTGGCCAACCTGGGAGCGGCCGTCCTGCATCCCCGCGCGGTAGAACTGGCTATGCAGTTCAGTTTGCCGTTGCACGTGCGTTCCAGCTTCAACAATAATCCAGGTACGTTGGTCAAGGAGGTAGATGATATGGAAAGAAAACATGTGGTAACCGGTGTCGCATGCGACTACAATGTCGCTAAAATTGGGCTTTTTGACGTCTTTGACCGGCCGGGCATCGCCTATATCCTGTTCAAGGCCTTGGCTGATGAAAAAATTAATGTTGATATGATCATCCAGAGCGCCATGCGTGATGACAGGAACGATATTGCCTTTACCTGTCCGCAGGGCGATTTGAAAAAAGCGCTGGAAGTTGTGGAAAGGCTGCAGCCTGAAGTGGGTTCGGAAGGTTTTACCTGTGATGACGGTGTGGCCAAGGTGTCTATTGTCGGCGCGGGGATGGTCAGCAACCCGGGTGTTGCCGCCGAGATGTTCGAGGCGCTTTACCAGGAGAGTATAAATTTGGAGATGATCAGCACTTCGGAAATAAAGGTGTCCTGTATCATCAAGGCCGGACAAGCCGAACAGGCCGTACGTGCCCTGCATCAAAGGTTCAACCTGGCCGGATAAGTTTGAGCGCCGTATTACAACTAGTTGGAAAGATAAAGAGATGCTGTATGATGATGCCGGCATCACCAGAGGAGATGAGCGTCAGAGAAGGAATATTTTCTCAAAGATATCCACTATGGCGTATTTTCTCTGGAGAGAATAAAATAAGCAGACATACAAAAGGCCTCGCTCTCCGGAGCGGGGCTTTTGGGTTTATTCCAGTTTGTAAAAAACCTTTCAGTTTTCTTTAAGCTTTTTGGAGACGTTTCAGGTATTAAGACTTAAATACTTTGAACCGATTTATTAATTAGAACAGCATAACGTGAGCTAGTTCTAACTATTGAACACAGTAAGGGAGGTGATATTGATATGAACATTTCATCAGCTTTGTCTTCATCATCAAGCAGGTCTTATTCATCTGCTGATAATACTAATCTCGTAGCAAAGCTTCAACAACAAAAGGAAAGGCTTGAGCAGCAACTGCAAGAGGTTAGCCAAAGTAAAGAGGACGAAGAAATAAAACAGCAAAAAGTGAATCTGCTACAAATGCAAATACAGCAGATTGAGACAGAAATTCAGCAAGCAAAAGAAGCAAAAAGTAACCAAAGTCAAAATACTGGGCAACAGTCAATGTCGGCAACCGCTTCAGTAAATATAAGCTCTACTATTGACACTCTGGTTTAATGGCCAAGCCTCGCTCTAGGAGCGGGGCTTTTTCCCTTCTATTCCCAGCCTTTTAAGCGGGTTTTGAAAACTTCACAGTGCTAAATCTAAGTTTTTACCACAAAAAGGACACTTCGGCCAATCTTTCGGCAATTCCAAAATTATTACCCCACATTAAACTTGTTTGGAAGAGAGGCTTTATCTTAGAAAGCCTCTCGCAATGTTGTTTTCAGTTCGAACGTGCCCTTGGTCGTTTGTTTAACCGTACAGGAAATAGTCCATCAACTCGTGACCGGCTTTTATGACCAAACCCCTGGAGGCGGTTTGTTCGTCGTAAGCGCGGTTTGTTTTTTTAGTCTGTCCCTTGCTGTAAATGGCGAAGGGTACCGGGTTGCTGGAATGGGTCATGGTCGCGAGCGGGGTGGGGTGATCGGGCAGGACCATAATCTTATAGCTATCGTAAATATCAAGCTCTTGCAGCAAGCGGCCGAGCATCCGGTCAACCATTTCAATGGCCTTAATCTTGGTGTCGAGTTCTCCCCGGTGCGACGCAGCGTCCGGCGCCTCCACATGCAAGTAGACTAAATCCCGGCCTTTGCCGAGCTCATCCAGAGCAGCCTGGACCTTGCCGTCGGCATTGGTGTTGGCCGTACCGGTGACTCCCTCCACTTCAACCACGTTGAAACCGGCGCAGATGCCGATGCCTTTGATCAAATCCACCGCCGAAATAATCGAGCCGTTCAGCCGGTAGCGGTCATAGAATTTTGGCATCTGCGGTTTCTTGCCCATGCCCCAGAACCAGATGGCATTGGCAGGCCGCAGGCCCTTTCGGGTTCTGGCCGCGTTGACCGGGTGTCCGGGCAAGAAGCCGGCGCCTTCCCTCATCAGGTTCAAGAGTGTTTCCCCGCCCTGGCCTTTTGGCAGATAAGGTCCGATCACCCTTCCCGAAATATCATGGGGAGGTGTGAGTTCCCCGCCTGTCGGCCCGCCTTTCCAAACAAGCAGGTGTCTGAAGCCAAAGCCGGGGTAAAATTTTAATTGTGCGCTTTCCAGGCGGGCTTTTACTTCCTCAATAATTTTTCCAGACTCCGCGGTGGTGATTTCATCAGCGCTGTAGTCGACCATGGTCTTATCTTCATAACGTTCCTCACCGGAAAGGGTAACCAGGTTGCAGCGAAAAGCCACATCGTCGCTGTCCAGGCTGACGCCCATGCTGACCGCCTCCAACGGTGAGCGGCCTGTATAGTAAAGGCGCGGGTCGTAGCCCATAACGGAAAGGTTGGCTACGTCGCTGCCGGGTGGAAAGCCTGCGGGTACTGTTCCAGCAACACCTATTTCACCGTATGAAGCGACAAAATCCATGTTGGGGGTGGAGGCAAATTGAAGCGGAGTTTTACCGCCAAGGCCGGCCAACTGTTCGTCAGCCATACCGTCTCCGAGCAATATTATGTATTTCATGTTACACCTCTAATATTTTAATCCTGTTAATTATTCTCCCGCCAAATAGTGAATCCTGCAATTATTTTCACAAAAACAATTTGAACTGTTATTGCCCTCCCTTTCGCGGGGCACGCAGTGATTTTGGTGTGTATGAACCTAAAAATACCGGAAAGCGTCCAATTAAAAGGATTGAACATTAACCGGTTGAAAAAGGGGAGGATTGGATTGAGCAAGCATCGCATGCCGCCTGCCAAAATACTGTTGGTTGTTCCTGTCCTAATGGTTATTGCCGTACTAACCTTGTACGGTACGGCGGTAGATGACAAGGGAGAAGAAAGCACCGGCATCCTTAACATCTCCAGTGAATCCGAGTCTAACCATGTCAATAGGACTATCGGCTTTGGGGACCTGGTATTTACGGGCTATAACAACGATATGCGTTTGACCAACGACGGAAAAAAAGCTGTATTCAGCGCCTGTCATTATCCGCCCGGGGAAGGAGTGGAGGTGGAGAGCAGCCTCCTGCTGCTGGATTTGACGACAGAAAAAATAACAACGCTAGACCGGGGGAATATCATTCGCGCTCTGGGTTGGGATCCGGCCGGAGAAAATGTCCTATACGTGAAAGACAGCAATCTGACCCGGTTTTCCTTGCAGGAGGGCGCCGTCAATACCATTGCCGAAGAAACCTATTACGGCTCCTACAGCCCTGATGGCTCTATGATCGCCTATGCGCGTGGCAGGAGCGGCTTATGGATTTGTGACAGTGATGGTAACAGCCAAAAAAGGCTTACTCATACAAATGAGGACTGGTATCCGGTCTGGTATCCTGACGGCCAACACCTGTTCTTTTTCAACGATCTGGGTCAGGAGCTCGGTGACGGGGCGGGCCGCCTGCAGGGCATGGCGAAAATTTCGGTAGCGGACGGGAGCATTGAGCCGTTATTCCCGGAGAAAACAGGCAAGTTTCGTTCCGCGGGGTGGATTGTCCCCGGTGAATCTCTACACGTGGTCAGCGGCTGGGATGACGGGTATTACCAGCACATCATGGATTTTAACGGCAGAAAAATCACCGACCTTGGCGAGAATAATAATGAGTATGCCCAGGGTGGTTATGTTACTGCAGTTTCTGGTGGGGGCAGGCTTTTCAAGGTTGCTGAAGGAGGACTAATCGAAATATATGATGGTACGGGGGCATTGCAAAAGTCTTTTGATCTGGGTCAGGCCGGTCAGGTATACACCAGCGCTTCCTATGCTTCTGACGGCCGTATTCTAACAATGCATTATCTGCCAAGCCCCGGTGAGGCACAGGTTGAGATAGTAATAGAAATCCTGGATCCATCAACAGGAAACAGCACTGTAGTGTCACAGGGAAGGGATAATTACGAGGCCTGTTTCTGGGGTATAGGAGGGCATGAGGTTTGGGTGCTGGAAAAAAATGTGCTGGATTCCCATTATGTGCTGACCGGCTTCAGCTTGGTTCCTATTGGTGCTGCTGAGCTATTCAAACCGTTGCCCATGTAGTTATCATTAGCCAGTGTCAAACCGGACACCGGCCGGTTGACCCCGCGGCAGGCCGAAGTGCTTGGCCTGGTGGCCAAAGGCCTGAGCTACAAGGAAGTGGGAGCCACCCCTGGCTTAAGCGAGCGCACCGTCAAGTATCATATGGAAAGAATCATCGAGCTGCTTCACCTGGAGAACCGTGCCCAGGCTATCGCCTACGTTGGTAGAGAAAGCGCCAATTCTGCGGGCAATAAATAGAATTAAGGTAGACACCATCTTGTGTTATGTTATAGAAATGATAGAATATAGTTATAATAATGTTATTTGAAAGGATGTCTGCAAGATGAATATTAAGCCATCAACAACCATCCGACAGGACTATAATGGCTTTTCAAAATACTGTCATGAGCTTGACGAGCCGGTTGTGCTTACACGTAATGGGGAAGCAGACTTGGTTGTTATGAGTCATGATGCGTTCCGGCGTATGGAGGCCCGCATTAAATTGCAGTCCAAGTTACTGATTGCGGAGAAGCAGCTTGCTGAAGGTGAGCAATTGCTTGAACACGATGAAGTAACCGCAAGAATGCAGAGGAAGATTGATGCCGCAAAAGTATAAGATTAGATATACGCCGATAGCAGTTGACGATATGGATGAGATTTTCTCATACATATCGAGGGATAATATTATTGGCACAGAAACTTTGCTGAAAAAAATAACTGAAGGAATAACCAGGCTTGCAGTTTTTCCCAATATGGGTTCGGTATTGTCGGAAGAAGAGTATACCCTTATTAATCGTGGATATCGGTTTATCGTTGTTCGGCCATATCTTGTTTTCTACAGAATAATAGATAATACCGTTATCATACATAGAATATTGCACGGTCGCAGAGATTATCTTCGCGAGTTATTTATTGTACAGGAATGAACCCGTAGTTAGACTGAGATTTGTTTGAATCGAATATATCGGTACCCTCAAAAAGTACAGTCATTTTAACAAAATGACTGTACTTAATTTTTTTCAGGACTGTACGGACCGACATCTACCTTTGTGGCGAATGCCGTTACCCACACTATTACCGCCGGCGCCGGGACTCTACGCTTCTTGGCCGGTAAGACCATCACGGTAAATTCACTGCTGAATGTTAAACTGTTTATTTGTCCACCTTTAGCTTGCTGCTGAAGTAGTGGGAGGCGTAAATGGACGCCAGCGGGTTGTGGCCCGTAACCCGGTCTTTGGCCGCCAGGACTGTTATCGGCGCGTCGGAATGCTTGATAAACAGGGTATCGTGTCCGACACACAAGCCTAATAGGATATTCAAATCTGGTTTTTCAACATTTAAGAGCTTGGCCTGGGCGATGGGGTTGCACATGGCTTCGAACTGGCCGGGGCGGACCTTCTCTTCATCCCGTATGCCCAGATCTTCCTTGGCTTTTGCCCCGGTTTTACACATGACAGACAGCACGGTGAAACCATTGTTCTCCAGTATCCTGGTAACCTCCAGGGCTTCCCGGCGGAGCCCTACGCAGAAAGCCAGGCCAAGCCTGGTAAAACCAGCCATATTTGAGAACTCCATGATTTCACGCAGTCTGGGCCATATCCCGTAGCCGGTTGCCTCGACTTTGGCCGCAAGGTAGGCCAGGCGCCCGTCTGTTCCCTGGTAGGCCTGCCCGGCCTCTTCGTATACTGCCCCATAGGACTGCATCGGGCAGTCCTGAGGCAAGTTCCCCGGCTTCCCCTCTCTACAGGTATACCTTCCACATTTTGCGCAGCTCAGCAAGACAAGGTCCCCCTTCCTTATAAAGAATATCCCGGGTTCCAGCTAAACCCATGCCCAAGAGTCGCAATAAATAAAGCTATAGGTTCGCATGCAAAAAGCACATATACGGGTTTGTGGACATGTTTCCTTTATTGTACAATATCTTATCTTTTTTCACAATTGGTGAAAGCCCTCTAGGCGCTATACGGGCTTTCTTGTGCAGAATTAGCTTTACGGCTATTTTGCCCCCGGCTGCGGCTCTTGATCTTCCCGTTGCGGAATATTACTGCTCCTGGCGGAGATACTTCTTAATATATAGTTCTTTTAAAAGGAAGGGATGGGCATGACGGGGAGAAAAGGGGAAGACGATCCTAAAGACAGGGAGATGATCGACGCCCTGGTCGAAAAGGCGCAGGAAGCCTTGCGGCGGATGATGGAGTTGAGCCAGGAGGACGTGGACCGGATTGTGAAGGCCATGGCCCTGGCGGGTTTGGACCGGCATATGGAATTGGCCAAGCTGGCGCTGGAGGAGACCGGACGCGGAGTATACGAGGACAAGATCACCAAGAACATCTTCGCGACGGAATACGTTTACCACGACATTAAGGCGCACCAGACTGTTGGTGTGATTCACGAGAATGAGGAAGAGGGCTATTATGAGATAGCTGAACCGGTAGGAGTGATTGCGGGCGTTACCCCGGTAACCAACCCCACCTCTACCGTATTGTTTAAGTCCCTGATTTCGATTAAAACCAGAAACCCGATTGTTTTCAGCTTTCATCCCGGGGCACAGAAAAGCAGCGTGGCTGCCGCGAAAACCGTACTGGAGGCGGCAGTGGCCGCCGGGGCTCCGGCTGACTGCGTCAGCTGGATTGACCGCCCCTCGCTTAACGCCAGCAGGATGCTGATGTCTCACCCGGGAGTGGCGCTGATCCTGGCCACGGGAGGAGCGGGGATGGTACAGTCCGCTTACAGCAGCGGCAAGCCGGCCCTCGGAGTGGGGCCGGGCAACGTGCCCTGTTACATAGAAAAAACCGCCGACGTAAAAAGGGCCGTCACCGACCTGATCTTAAGCAAAACTTTTGACAACGGGATGATCTGCGCTTCTGAACAGGGGGTAATCGTCGACCGCGAGGTGGCGTCAGAGGTGAAAGGTCTCCTGGTTGAGAACGGCTGTTATTTTGTTTCTCCTGAGGAGGCTAAAAGCTTGGAAAGTTTGGCCACCTGTGGCGAAACCTGCTCAATGAGCCCGGAGGTGGTCGGCAAGAAGGCTGCGACAATTGCCGGAATGGCCGGTTTTAGCGTACCTGATGCAACTAAAATACTGGTTGCGCCGCTGGACGGGGTTGGGCCGGAGTACCCTCTGTCGCGGGAAAAGCTCAGCCCCATCCTGGCCTATTATATTGTAGATGGGGTCCGGCAGGGTATTGAACGCTGCCGGCAGATGGTGGAATTCGGCGGAATGGGCCATTCAGCCGTGATTCACTCGGCTGATGACGGTGTCATTGAAGAATTTTCGAGCAGCATACCGGTGGGCAGGATTATTGTCAATTCACCTTCCTCGCATGGAGCTATAGGAGATATATACAATACCAACACACCCTCCCTGACTTTGGGCTGTGGTTCCTACGGCAGAAACGCCACAACCGCCAACGTCAGCGCGGTTAACCTGATCAACGTTAAAAGGGTAGCCCAAAGACGGGTCAACATGCAGTGGTTTAAGGTACCGGAGAAAATTTACTTTGAACGGGGCTCGGTGCAGTATCTCTCCAAAATGCCGGAGATCAGGCGGGCCTTTATCGTAACCGATCCGCCGCTGGTACAGCTCGGTTATCTCGACAAGGTCAGGTACCACCTGGAAAAGAGAACAGAACGGCCCCAGGTGGAGGTGTTCAGCGAGGTCGAGCCCAACCCTTCGCTGGAACTGGTGCTGAAAGGCCGCGATATCATGAAGCGTTTCCAGCCCGATACGATCATTGCCCTGGGTGGTGGTTCCGCCATCGACGCGGCCAAGGGGATGTGGTTGTTTTACGAGCACCCGGAGGTTGAGTTTGAATTTTTGAAGCTTAAGTTCCTCGACATACGCAAGCGGACGTATAAGTTCCCCAAATTAGGCCGTCAGGCCAGGCTGGTGGCAATACCTACAACCAGCGGCAGCGGCTCGGAAGTCACTGCCTTTGCCGTGATTACGGACCGGGGCAAAGATATCAAGTACCCCCTGGCGGACTATGAACTGACCCCGGACGTGGCCATTGTTGACCCTGATTTTGTGGAATCGCTGCCAAGTTCTCTGGCTGCTGACTCTGGTCTGGACGTGCTGTCTCATGCGATAGAGTCTTATGTGTCGGTGATGGCTTCAGAATTTACCGATTCCCTGGCCTTAAAGGCCATCGAACTGGTTTTCCGCTACCTGCCGAGTTCCTGGCAGGAAGGCGAGCGTTCGGCCAGGGAAAACATGCACTATGCCTCGACCATAGCGGGCATGGCTTTTACCAACGCCTTTTTGGGTATAAACCACAGCCTGGCCCACAAGGTGGGGGGAGAATTTGATATCCCGCACGGCCGGGCGAATGCTATTTTGCTCCCGTATGTAATTGAGTACAATGCCGCGCTGCCCACTAAATTTGTTTCCTTTCCGAAATACGGACACTTTATTGCCGCTGAAAAATACCGGCAGATAGCCGCCTACCTCGGCCTTCCCGCGGCAACACCCGAGGAGGGTGTGCGCAGCCTGGTCGATGCGGTGCGGAAATTGAACAAAAGCCTGGGTGTTCCGGCTACATTTAACGAACTGGGTGTTGCCCGGCAGCAATTTATGGCCAAGCTTCCACATGTGGCCGAAAAAGCTTTCGAAGACCAGTGTACAACAACCAATCCCCGCCTGCCTCTGATTGCCGAGCTTGAAGAAATTCTGCGTCAGTCCTATGACTCTGCGGTTTATCAGGAAAATGACGCCGTTTATGAAACCAGGCCGCAGTCGCCGGGCTTATTATACGACCCGCCGGAGCGCGAAAATAACCTGCTGCAGTAAGGCGCGTTGACTTTGCGCAGACCTATTGCATCCAAACATTCTAATTCTGCAGCCAGGAAGAAAATATCAAGGCAGGTTGCATCAGCCAGAATAAATAATATATGGACAAATGTAGAAAACAGTGTTAGTATGATTTAAAGTAATAACTTGTTGCAGGTGTCCCCATTTTTAACAGGGATGAAAAGGGAACCGGGTGCAAATCCCGGACGGTCCGGCCACTGTAAGTGTGGAGCCGCTCCAATTTACCACTGGGTCACAGGATCTGGGAAGGTGGAGCCGGCAGCGAAACACGAGTCAGTAGACCTGCCTGAGCAAAAGTCACGTGCCTCCTGCCTCGGAAAGGAAGGCGCCACAGGGAGCTAGGAGAAGGTTTTACCGCCTTTTTTGGACAGCCCGGCTTTTGCTATAAGCCGGGCTTTTCCATGTTATATCTCCTCCTTTTCGTATGGTTTCCCCGCGCAAGGGGCCGGCAGGCGCAGCCTGCCGGGATCACTTTTCAAACAATAGTCAATTTTTTAATAGATCATGATTCCTCGAGCTTTCTTAAATGAAACCTTGACTGCTCAATTAACCGGGATATGTCATTATCAATATATCAATTCGACGGGCAGGTCTCAATGCAGCAGGAGTTCGTACTGAAATTCAAAAAAAAAGAGCGCCAAAGGCTTTGGGTGATAGTTTTACTGGCCGTCCTGCTGGTGGCCGCCTGCCTTTATTTTACCGGTCTGGGCGTGGTCAAGATTCCGCCTGCGGAGATAGCGCGGATTATATTCACATCATTTAGCGCCGGCAGCGCCACATCCGGAGCGCTGGATGACGTACACCAGGTAGTACTCATGGATATCAGGCTGCCGCGGATCATTGTAGCCGTTCTGGTAGGGGCCGGCCTGGGCGCCGCCGGCGCCGTTTTTCAGGGGCTTCTGATGAACCCGCTGGCCGATCCTTATACCCTTGGTGTTTCTACCGGAGCTGCTTTTGGGGCCACGCTGGCCATCTTCTTCGGGATCTATCTGCCTGGTGACCTGGCAAGCCTTTCCATATCATTATTGGCTTTGGCCGGCGCACTGCTTGCTTTGGCTGTAGTGTACGGTCTGGCTTTGGCTGACGGAGTTTTAGCTGTGACCAACCTGATTCTCTCCGGTGTTATCGTCAGCGCCATTCTTTCTGCGGCCATCAGCTTTGTCAAGAGCCTAGCCGGGGAAGGAGTGGGCTCAATCGTTTTCTGGCTGATGGGAAGCTTTGCCTCGCGGAGCTGGCATCATGTTTACCTGTGCCTGCCCGCGGTCCTGGTTGGCATTGCTGTTTGCTGCTATTTTGCTGACGACCTCAACGTACTCAGCCTGGGCACAAAACAGGCCAGGCAGTTGGGCGTCAATGACGGCCAGGTGACCACGATCCTGCTTGTGGCCTCGTCAATGATGACGGCGGTCTGTGTTTCTGTCTCCGGAGTCATCGGCTTTGTGGGTCTGATTGTGCCCCACCTGATGCGCATGCTGGTGGGTTCCGACCACCGCATCCTGCTCCCGGCTTCGGCCCTGGGCGGAGCCCTGCTGCTTTGTGGCGCCGATACCATTGCCAGAAGCCTTCTGGCCACGGAGATCCCGGTAGGTGTCCTTACAGCCCTGCTGGGCGGACCTTTTTTCTGTTATATTTTCAAGCTTAAAGCCAAAAAGCAGATTTACTAGGAGGCAGCCATGAAAGCAACTGCCCTGCTCTACACCGACGGGGTAACAATGGATTACGGAATTCAAGCGGCACTGCAGGAAGTCAGTATGGAAATCAGGCATGGTGGTTTTTACGGGCTCCTCGGGCCCAACGGCAGCGGCAAAACGACTTTAATCAGTGTGCTCAGCGGCGCCATGAAACCTACCTCCGGGCGCGTTCTCTGGCAGGACCGGGACCTGAGCGGCTATAGCCGCAGGGAAATTGCCCGGAGTTTTGCGGTAGTGCCACAGGATTATTATATAAATTTCCCCTTTTCCGTAACGGAAATCGTCATGATGGGACGCAAGCCGCACCTGAACCGCTTTGCCAGGTCTACCGGCGCCGACCTGGAGGTAGTGTACCGGTGTATGGAGGTATGCGGGATTATGGAACATGCTGAAAAGCCCATCACCAACTTGAGCGGCGGTGAACGACAGCGGGTGATTCTGGCGCGGGCGCTGGCCCAGACGCCGGAAGTGCTTTTTCTCGACGAAGCCACTTCCAATTTGGATATTTGCCACAAGATCGAGTTGATGAGCCTGGTGAAAAGAATGAATGTAGAGCAAGGCTTGACGGTAATTGCCGCGATGCACGACCTGAGCCTTGCCGGTATATTTTGTGATGAACTGGTCTACCTGGAAAGGGGCAAGGTGGTCTGCAGCGGTCCGGCAGAGCAGGTTTTTAACGAAGAAGTTATAAGCAAGGTTTTCAAAATCAAGGTGCAAATACAGAAAAACACCTGCAATGGTGTATATAACCTGTCGCTTTTGCCGGAACTGGCCTAAAAGGAGGAAAAGCAAATGTTTTTGCATCGTAGAAAGCTTATAATTTTGTTTATCTTCTTGCTGCTTTTTGGCATGCTGGCCGGATGCGGCTCATCCAAAACCACGGAGGAATCCGGCGGGATTGTCGTAGTCGACGACCTCGGCAAGGAAATCAGGCTTAAAGAAACGGCCAGGCGCATTGTATCGCTGTACCCGGCCCACACGGAGAACCTCTTCGCCCTGGGCTTGAGCGAGGAGATCGTAGGTGTTTCCGGTAATGAGACCTACCCGCCTGAAGCGCTGACAAAACCAGGGTTCAGCTTCCGGGGAGACACTGAAAGGGTTATTGCCGCCAGGCCGGATCTGGTCTTAAGCAGGCCTTTTATATCAAACGCCAATCCCGATTTTATCACCAAACTGGAAGCCGCGGGTATACCAGTTGTGACCCTGTACCCGGAGAACATCGAGCAATTCTTTACGTATCTTCAGAAACTTGGCAAGCTAACCGGAAAGGAGAAGGAAGCCGGGGACCTTGTGGATGGCTTTAACAAGAGGCTGCAGGAAATCGAGGAAGCAGTCGAGCAAATTTCGCCGGAAGAACGAAAGAGAGTCTTTTTTGAAACCAACCAGGACGACCTGAAGACCTGCACGTCAGATTCAAACGCTGCCTTTGTACTGGAGCGGGCGGGAGCCGTAAATATTGCCGCGGACGCCAGGGCGGTCAGGGAGGGGAGTACCATTGCGGCTTACGGTCAGGAGCGGCTGCTGACCAGGAGCAATGATATTGATGTCTACATCGTGCAAAACGGTGAAATGAACCGGGTCAGGGAACAGGACGTCTACAACCGCCCCGGTTACCGTATTATTAAGGCAGTCCGGGAGCGCCAGGTCTACGTGCTGGACGAGGAAATCATGTCCCGGCCTACCATGCGTTTGTTGGATGGTATCGTCGAGGTGGGGAGTATTCTATATCCCCATGTTTTCGAACAGCTGGGCAACGGCCAATAAATAAAGAATGTAAAAGGGCGGAGGGTACCATGAAAGGCGTGTTTTACGGTATAGGCGTAGGGCCGGGGGATCCGGACCTGCTTACCCTGAAGGCGGTAAAGTTATTGCAGAATGTGGATGTCATCATTGCGCCCCGTACGGAGAAAAAGGAGGGCAGCATCGCTCTCTCCATAGCCGGAAACTATATTCGGGAGGACACCAGGATCCTTGAGCTGGCTTTCCCCATGGTATTTGACCGTAGTTTCCTGACAGAGGCCTGGGAGCAGAATAAAACCGTCATCCTGGATTTATTGCAGGAAGGGAAAAATGTCGCTTTCCTCACCCTGGGTGACCCGATGCTATACAGCACCTATATCTACATATACAGGCTGCTCGAGGGTAACGGGATTACTATTGAGACAGTGCCCGGTATTACCTCCTTTTGCGCGGCAGCCAGCCGGTTGAATTTTCCGCTGGCTGAAGGCAATGATATTCTCAGCATCGTTCCGGCCATCCTGGAAGAGGACAAAATAGCGACCGCCCTGTCATATTCAGATAACCTGGTCCTCATGAAAGTTTACAAGAATTACGAGCAGGTGGCCGGTCAGCTGAAAAAACATGGTTTTGACGGGGAAACGGTTATGATCAGCAGGTGCGGTTTTGAGGACGAGGAAATTACCTATACCCTGGAAGGCCGGGAATGCAAAATGCCCAATTACCTGTCTACCATATTGGCAAAAAAGCGCTCAAACGGCCGGTCACAATGATTATCCTGGAAAACGTTACAAAATATTACCGGCAAACAGCATCTGTCCAGGGACTTAGCCTGCACGTCAAACAGGGTGAATTTTTTGGGCTGCTGGGCCCCAATGGGGCCGGCAAAACAACAACCATCCGGATGCTTACCGCCTTAACCATGCCGGACGGAGGCAAAATCCAGGTATGCGGGTATCCGGTCAGCCGCAATAACACACGTTTCAAGAACGAGATAGGTGTGGTACCTCAACACCTCAACCTGGAGCCTGAGCTCACTGTGGTTGAAAACCTGCGCCTGCACGCCATGCTCTACGATATGACACGGCAGGAGACCAAGCGCAGGGTCGATGAGTTGCTGGACTTTACCGGTCTCGAAGAAAAGGCGGACGCGCTGGTCAATACCCTCTCCGGCGGGATGAAACGGAAGGTTTTAATTGCGCGGGCGTTGATGCACAACCCGAAGGTCCTCTTCCTGGATGAGCCGACCGTCGGGTTGGATGTTTTTATCAGGCGCAAAGTATGGGATTTAGTGAAAAGCTTGAATGTCAGGGGTATAACCATAATGCTTACCACGCACTATCTTGAGGAAGCGGAAAACCTGTGCAGCCGGATCGGCCTTTTGAAAAAAGGCAGGCTGATCATGGACGGCACGCCCGGGGAACTAAAGCAGTTGGCAGGACATGTAGTGGTAGAGCAGTTTAAAAATGAACATACTGAACTGCGCCTTTTTCCAAACCAGCAAGAGGCTCTTAAGTTTGCGGAGCAACTGCGGGACTCTTTCTCAATCCGTCAGGCCACGCTGGAAGACGTTTTTGTTAAATTAACAGGGGAAAGGGAGAATGCTTGATGGCCGGTCTCAAGGCCGTGCTATGGCGGGAATTTCTCTTTTTTAAACGCAGATGGTGGACCATCACGGCCAGTTCAATGGTGGCGCCGCTTTTATATATGGTTGCTTTTGGCTGGGGTCTGGGTAAAACCGTAAGCCTCGGAGGAGTGGCCTACCTGGATTTTATCGTCCCGGGGGTCGTGGCCTTGAGCACCATGAATGTCAGTTTTAACGCCGTGGCCACACCTTTGTCCATTGCCCGCCTTTACGACCGCACCTTCGAGGAATACATGGTAGCGCCCATTACCATTTACTCTTTTACCGCGGCTAAAATTTTGGCCGGGGCGGCCAGGGGACTGTATGCCTCAGCGATCATCATGGGCCTGGCCTTGTTGTTTGGAGCCAGGTTCAATGTTGATTTACGGTTCCTGGTATTGTTGTCGCTCAACTGCCTGGTGTTTTCCAGCCTGGGCTTTCTGGCCGCGCTTAAAGTTAGGTCTCATCCCGATATGACCAGGTTCAACAACTTCCTGATCACGCCGATGATTTTTGTTTGCGGCACCTTCTTCTCGGTGGACCGTATGCCTTTTCCCATGTACTGGGTGATTAAGCTTCTGCCCCTGACCCCGGCCAGCCAGGGACTACGCGCAGCAGCGCTTGGCTGGGAGCTGCCCTGGACAGCCCCGCTGTTGCAGCTGGCTTACCTGACTGTTTTTGTAGTCTGGGGGCTTAAGACCTGCCTGGAGGTTGAGTAGTGATATCGCTTGTCTTTTTTGCTCGATTTAAAGTTCTTTAGCAGGGCGCTGTGAAAAATCTACCAGTATAAATTAAGAAATTTTACAGAAAAACTCCTGGCCGGGGTTTTTTTCTTTGTATTTATTTATATAATCATACTTATAATGATACTTGCTACAATAAATTCTTGAGACAATAAAAAAGTGATGTGCAACTCATCATTCTGGAAGCCTAACGTTTGATAGCGAACTTTTTTGGCAAATAATCTGCAACAGGGGAAGGTTCTTGTTGGCGGAGTTGTTGACGCAGCTAACTGAGTACGAAGATCTTACAGTTCATACGGTGATTAGTAAAGATATAGTCTCCGGAGCTGAGTACTTGAGAACCGTTCCTTGTCGTACTTTTCTAATATGGCCCGATAAGAACACCGAAGCTCGCCATCCTGTATACAAAATTTTTAATCAGCTGGATAGCTACTTGTACAGAGAAAACAGGGAAAAGAAGAGGCAATAATAATGTTACTGTGTCTTGAAGGACTTTTTCCTGAATCAACCAAACAATGTAATTGTAAACAATATATACCTTTAAAGAGAAAAATAAATTCGACCAAAATGTCAGCATGGCCATTAGACTAGCCTCCTAATTTTTGAAATTACAGTACAGTTCTATAAATTCCTTAAAATTCCTTTAATTTCTATGTATGATATTATTAAAATTTAAAATATTTATATTTAATAGTATATTATGTAATATTATCGACTATAGAAAGGACAGGAAGATATCAGCTATTTTTCTTATAAAGGCAAAACAATAACCCCGACTTTTTGGCGGGGTTATTGTTTTGCGACTATTTGCTGAAAAAATTATGCAATAGCTTCATGCATTTCTGCAAAAGGCATGTACTAAGCTACCGAGCTCCGGAACTTGTTCTGATCCGCCTGCAACAGGCGCATACCGTTTAAAATTACCAAAAGCGCTGCTCCTGTGTCTGCAAAAACCGCCATCCAAAGGTTGGTTATGCCTGCAAAAGTCAGGGCTATAAAGATCGCTTTGACCAGCACTGAGAAAGCAATGTTCTGCCTGATAATATTTATGGTGCTGCGGCCCAAGCGGATGATGTAAGGTATCCTGGCCAGTTCGCCGGCCATTAAAGCAATGTCGGCTGTTTCGAGGGCTGTATCAGTCCCTGTAGGACCCATGGCTATGCCGACTGTTGCAGCAGCCAGGGACGGAGCGTCGTTGATACCGTCACCAACCATGGCCAGCTTGCCGTATTGAGTCATAAGGGAGTTTACCACCTGCAGCTTGTCTTCGGGGAGCAAGCCGGCATGTACCTCATCCACGCTAAGGCTGGAGGCGGCCGAGGCTGCGGCGCCGGGGTTGTCTCCGGTCAGCATGACTATGCGTTCTATACCTGCCTGGCGCAGCTCCTTGACCGTGTTCGCAGCGTTGTCCCTTAAGCTTTCGGCTGCGGCAAGGATACCTATGACCTCGCTGTCGGTCCCGATAATAACCGGAGTTTTTCCCTCTTCTTCAAGTTCATAGAGATTCTGGGCTAGTAGCGGTGGTATTTCAAGCCCTTGAAAAAGCCTGCGGTTGCCGGCCAAATAAGTGACGCCTCCGATCTCTGCTGTTGCGCCTTGACCGGGGTGAGAGCGGAAAGCCGAGCACTGTGGAATATCAAAACCTCGCTCTTTTGCCAGTCGCATGATGGCCTGGGCCAGCGGGTGCTCGGAGCAGGATTCAATAGCTGCGGCGATGCCGACCAGTTTCTCCCGGGTGTAGCCGGGAGCAGTGAAAATTTCTTTGATTTCCGGTCTGCCGGTGGTGAGGGTCCCTGTCTTATCAAAGGCAACCACCTTAAGTGAGCCGGCCTCTTCCAGGTATGCTCCTCCCTTGATCAGGACCCCTTTCCTGGCTGCGCTGCTGATAGCCGCCACTATTGAGACCGGGGTCGAAATGACCAGGGCGCAGGGGCAGGAAATCACCAGCAGGATCAGCGCACGTTCAAACCAGGGAGCAAAGGGCTGCCCGAAGACAAGTGATGGGAGCGAGCCGGTGAGGGCAGCCGCTGCAATGACCAGGGGAGTATAAATGCGGGCAAAGGCTTCCACGAAATGCTGGGAGGGCGCCCGTTGAGCTTGCGCTTCCTCAACCAGGCTGATAATTCTGGCCAGTGTATTGTCCCGGGAGGTCCTGGTTACCGTGATTTCCATGAATCCCCGGCCGTTCACCGTGCCGGCGTAGACTTTATCGCCGGGCTCTTTGGCAACCGGTAAGGATTCACCGGTAACGGGCGATTGGTCTACCTCGGAGCAGCCGGACAGGACGTTCCCGTCCATGGCGATACGCTCACCGGGACGTACCAGAAGGATGTCGCCGGGTAGTATTTCATCAATCGGAACGCTGATTGTAAAACCGCGTCTTTTGACCATGGCTTCTTTAGGAGCGAGAGACATCAGCGCACGGATTGAATTTCTGCTCTTTTCCATGGTATAGTCTTGGAGCATATTGCCAAGTGAGAAAAGAAATACGACAGTTGCTCCCTCGGACCACTCACCGATGGCGACTGCCCCAACTGCAGCGACAATAACCAGGAAGTTTATGTCCAGGCTGAAGCTCTTGAGGGCGTAAAGGCCGCTGCGTGCGGCTTGATATCCCCCCGTGAGGATACTGGCCGCATAAAGCGATGGCAGCACCGGTCCTTCTATGCCCAGCAGGGACAGTGCCAAAGCTGCGCCGAGCAGCAGGCCGGAGATGGCTGTCAGGATAACGCTCTGCTGGTAAAAAAGTCCTTTCAGCCCGACCGGCTTAACCTGGCCGGCAGCTTCAATGCCATACCCTGACTTCTTCACAACTTTGACAATGTCGCCGGCCGGACAGGTATGCCTGACTTCCAGGGCGGCTGTTCCAAAATTCAATTGCACCGAAATGATACCGGATAGTTCCGCCAGCTTATGGTGAAGCTTAGCTGCACAGTCCGCGCAGCTCAGTCCAGTGAGCCTGTAGCTGGAATTTTCAATATGGGAGGGGTTTGCCTGACCTGCTTCATAGCTGTTACCTGCGGTATCTACAGATGAAGGGGCGGCGTAGAGAATCTTTTGCTGCTCTGGTAAGGCGGCTCTACAACCGCAGCAGTCCAGACCACATGTTCCGGATGTATTTTTTTTGTTTTGCGGGTCTTCTAACTGCTCTGGTCGTAGCACTGGTAATTTCCTCCACTTCAGGAATGGTTTTCGTTGTGTACCTGGTGCCGCATGGCTGTTTCCAAAATTGTGGCCACGCATTCGTCAGCAAGGCGGTAGAATACCATCTTGCCCTCCCGCCGGTACCTGGCCAGCCCCGAACTCCTTAACAAGCGCAGGTGGTGGGAGGCCGCCGCAACGGAAGAACCGATGATGCTGGCCACATCACAGACGCAAAGCTCATCAAGGGACAGGGCATAGACGATCTTCAACCTGGTAGGGTCGGCCAGCGCTTTAAACAAAGGGGCGAGCTGCTCGATACCCTTGATCTCCCGCTTGAGGAGGCTAACTTTCTCTTCGTTAAAACAAAAGATGTCGCAGACGTCGTGGCTGGCTTTGGGCATGTCAATCACCCTCAATACATTAAAATACTTACTTGAATATTATAATATAAAATTATACGATTTTTGTCACTACAAAGAAGTTTCAAATAGATATTAATTTCGAAACAAAATTTTAGAGATGTAGCTATCCCTTCAAATTTATTCAGGGAACGTTTTAAAGGGGAATTTATAGAATGAATTAAAAAGGGTGATTGTATGTTCAATCCAGGCCAGCAGACCGGCTATTCCCACAGGTATTTTCCTGTTTACCCGTATACCACCGAAGGCGCTTATCCTGAGGCGCTGCGCCTGATCGTGGAATCTGTTCAGAGCGAAAGAGAAGACGAACTATTTTACGATTACCTGCTGACAGTGGCCCCCACAGCAAAGCAAAAAGAAATTATTATGTCCATCAGAGATGATGAGAGAAAGCACAATCTCATGTTTCGAGAAATTTTCTTCCAGCTGACAGGGAAAGACATCCCTCCCGTAAATGAGGTGTTCCAAAAACCGGAGAGTTATTTGAGCGGTATTGAGAGAGCCTTATTCGGTGAGCTCCGGGCGGTTGAAAAATACCGCAGGATTCTGTTTGGAATGGCATATCTGCCTTTCAGAAATATGGTAACAGAAATCTACACCGACGAACTAAAACACGCCTCCAAATGGAATTATCTGTACACTACCGTTATGGAAGCAGATTAAGGCTTTACGCTTAAGCGGGAAAATGTTCCGCCAGCCATGCCAACGTTATCTGCCACGCTTCACGGTAGTGCCGGGTAAACTGGTGGTCGGCCCGCGGTATAATCCTGAGCTCCTTCGGGAAACCTGCTGAACTGTAGATTATACGGGCGTTTGCAACCGGTACCACAGAGTCACTTTGGCCGTGCAGAGCCAGCAGCGGCCGGGGGGCAATCATAGCGGCGCTGTGGGCCGGGTCATGCTGTTCCAGGTCGGTGAAAAATTTTTCATCGACCATGACCGTGCCGCTGTGATCTGTCAGGGGTATCAGGCTACCCTCCTTTGCATTTCCCCGTTCGCGGAAATCATTGAATAACTTTGACGGTTCGGCCGGGGCCGCCCAGGTACATACCCCGGCTACGCGCTTGTCCAGAGCGGCGTGGCATAAAACGGCAGTCCCGCCAAAGCTCCTGCCCAGGGTTATGAACTGTTGAAAGCCTGATTCCAGAACATAATCAATGGAACTGGCCAGGTCCTCAATATGGCCGGTCAGGGTTATATCGGCAAAAATACCCTCGCTTTCACCAGAACCGCTGAAATCAAAGAGGAGGGTGGCATAGCCCTTTTCGCCCATTTCTTCGGCCATGGCGACAGCCCTTCCACCGCCTTCCTTGCTGCCGGTAAAACCATGGCAGACAATAACCAGCGTTCCACGGGCAGGACCGGAATATAACAGCCCGGCAAGTTTCAAGCCCTGCTTGTTGGGGTAGCTGATTTTTTTCCAGGTCCAAATACTTGCCACAAAAAACACACTCCCTTCATTAAAATTGTAATCTTTCTCTTACATTTTAGAAAGCCCCAAACCACTGATGCAAAGTGCTAATTGGACCTTATATGTATTGACATGGTGAAAGCCAAAAAATACAATTTAATACAGAAGAAGCTGAGCAAAAGGGTTGGTGGTAAAATGGATATCAGTGCACTGATTAGGGAAAGGCGCAGCATACGGAAGTATCATGACAGGGAAGTGCCGCAAGAGGTACTTGCAAAGATACTGGAGGACGCGCTATGGGCGCCGTCGGCGCTCAACAGGCAGAATTGGCAGATAGTAGCCGTGCGGGGTGAGCAGAAAGAAAAACTGGTGGAGGCTATCGCCAAAACCAATAAATATTTTAAGCCGCACCTTGAAAAGTTATTCCCGGAGAAAATGGTCAACATTACCCTGCAGTTTTTTAGGACCCTTGGCGGAGCCCCGGTAATCCTGCTGGTCTACATACCGAAGATAATTGTTGAAATACACCCGGAAATGAACAGTCTCGAAAGGTATCAAAATGAACAAGGCAGGCTGCTCAGTTTTATTAGCGCTGCAGCCTTGATCCAAAATATCCTGCTGCTGGCCAAGGCCGAGGGATTGGGAACTTGCTGGATGACTGCTCCCAAGCACGTGGAGGACGAAATAAACGAAGTAATGGGCATAGAGGGTAAGGAACTTGTCTCGGTTATCCCTATCGGTTACCCGGACCAGAAACCTCCTGCGCCACCCAGAAAGGACAATAAAGTCCGCTGGATCGGATTTGAACAGAAGTAAATCAGGCGAAAATGCTACTCCTGACTGCATTCATGCAAAAAATACGGGTGTGGATTCATTCGCACAAATCCCCAAAGCAATGCAGAATAAGTATCTTAAAACTGCTTCGCAGAGCAAGCGCCATTTGAAATCGCACCCGCATTTAAAACCACCTGCGAATTACCGAGCGGGTCGGTCATTCGCCAAAGCAAGGCAACATAAAAAAACAAAGCCGGCTTATACGAGAGGTTCCAGCTTTGCATTATACGTATTTTCGGTATTGCAACCGGCTCTTATAGCTGGTCGTTTCTTTTTACATGGTGAAAAAAGTGGCGTTGGAAAACGGGTAAAACCTTGCCACGGCCTTGCCGATGATGAGTTCCTCCGGCACCACACCCCAAAACCTGCTGTCGTAACTATTGTTGCGGTTGTCCCCCATCACAAAAAGGGTGTTTTCCGGTACGGTTATCGCCTTGTAATCGCCTCTGGGTTTTTCCAGTTCGTATGGTTCGTCCAGGGGTTGGCCGTTGATGTAGACAATCCCATTCTTTATAGCAACGGTGTCGCCGGGCAGGCCGATAACTCTCTTAATCAGGACCTCGTCCAGCTTGCTTGCCGGGGGCGCCTCGAATACTATCATATCTCCCCTGCTGATACCGCTAAAATGGAATGAAACCTTATCAATAATCAGCCGGTCGCCAATTTTCAAGGTGGGCAGCATGGATTCAGAAGGGATCCACCTGGCTTCCGCTACGTAGGCACGTATACCCAGGGCAAGCAGAACGGCAAAAACCAGTGTGACGCCCCAGTCAGTAATGTTCTTTCTTTTTGAATACATAATAATCTCCTTTTTAAGGATGTTGTTATGTTGCTATGTTAGATCACGGATATTATGTTGTCAACCAGCATAATCTTAAATGCCTTTGAATTCCTAAAGCTGGAATTAATCACTTTCAATAATCTCAATAATCAAGAGAGATACTTTAACTGTTGCAATGTATGTCTATCTGATTGAAATCAAACATTTGCATTGCTTAAGTTTTCATCCTCTTCCAGTGGCACATTAGCTGCTTGCTGTAGATGATGAAGAAATCTTAAGCAGGTGACCGTACAGGCAGGGATCTGCAGATTATGTCTTGAATTATTAGAAGCTATCACTTTTTCTGCCAAAGGTCGTCCAGATGAGTTATAAAAACTGTGGTTGCCCCTTGTCGAAGCGCTTAAATTCAGATTGAGGTATAGCCCCGCTATGAAAGGTATGTGATGATGAAATAAATAAAAAAGTGCTGTCCCTGCTTGGAGTAGGCCACGCCATAACGGACATCGGCCAGGGCGCACTGCCCATGATCCTGGCTTTCCTGCAGCCCGTCCTGCTCCTGAGCCAGCTGCAAGTAGGTATTGTCATGCTGGCTTTTACGTTCAGTTCTTCTATTGTGCAGCCAGTTTTTGGGGTCTTCAGCGACCGTTTCCGGGCGGTCTGGCTGATTCCCCTGGGTTGCTTGCTGGCCGGTCTGGGGATTGCTATGACCGGGTTTGCTCCAAACTATATATTTCTGTTGACGGCTGGATTGCTGAGCGGCCTGGGAGTGGCGGCCTACCATCCTGAGGGTTCAAAATTTGCCCGTTTTGCCAGTGGAGATCGCAAAGCTTCAGGAATGTCCCTCTTCTCGGTCGGCGGCAACCTGGGCTTCGCAGCGGGTCCAATCCTTGTTACATGGTTTTTTGTCCTGTTCGGACTGCACGGTACCTGGTATTTCCTGCTTCTAAACGCAGCCATGGCCCTGTTTCTTGTGACCAACCTGTCCAGCATCTCCGGTATTCAAGAACGTTACATAGAGCCTGTTGCTCAGAAAGAGTTGGATACCAGCGGAAAAAGCAAAACGGCCTGCCATATGCCCAATATTGTTGTCCCGGTTGTCCTTTTGGTACTGCTGGTAGTAATGCGGTCCTGGGTCCATCTCGGGCTGGTTACCTACCTGCCTCAGTATTACGTCCATCACCTGCATCAAAGTGAGGTTTATGCGGCCACCCTGGTCTCGGTGTTTTTATTCGCCGGTGTGTTGGGCACCCTGACGGGAGGTCCGGCTGCCGATCGTTGGGGCCTCAAGACAGTGATTGTCGGCTCCATGGCCTTAATGGTTCCATTTTTGTACCTATTCCAGTATTTCAGCGGTATTTGGCTGGTAGTATTGGTTGCCCTGACAGGTTTTGTAGTTGTCTCCACCTTTGCGGTAACCGTGGTGCTGGCGCAGGAACTGTTGCCCAATCATGTTGGCTTTGCTTCAGGCTTAATCCTGGGTTTTGCTATCGGTCTGGGTGGGATCGGCACCACCTTGCTGGGCTGGGTTGCAGACCACTGGGGACTTCCTGCGGTATTTCAGACCATGATCATTTTTCCGGTGATAGGCCTTTTGATCGCTATATTTTTGCCCGGCAGGGAGCAGTTGTCCCGCAGGCAGGCTATGCCATAAAGGCGCATGGTTTTACCGTCCGGCGTCAAACCCCTCCAACAGGGCTTTGACGCTTTTCCCAAGCACCTGGTGGTTGTAGCCCCCCTCCAGGACGGCAAAAAATTTGCCGCCGCAAAACTTGCGGGCGTGGCCGGCTATTAGCTTGCCGATAGTCTTGTAGTCCTCCGTCCTGAGGATAAAGCCCCAGTCCTTCACATGCATGTCAAAACCTGCCGAAACAGCGACCAGGTCGCAGTCGGTGTATACGCTGAGACACTGCCTGAACCCGTCCATACCGTACAGATGATAATAGCTAACCTCAGGGGCATCCTCATAAATATTGTCCGTTCCGTCCCCAAAATGGAGATCTATATCAACAATCAGGACCTTGTTGACGGCTCCCCTGCGGCGCAGTTTCTCAATGGCTATGGCTATATTGTTAAACCAGCAAAAACCCCAGCACGAATTTCTGCCGGCGTGGTGACCAGGCGGCCTGACCAGCGCGAAGGCCGGTTCGCCCCGGTATGCCAGTTCAGCCGCTTTAATCGCTCCGCCTGCGGCAAAAAGGGCAACCCGGTAAAGCGTGTCATTGCCCTTTACATATTCAATATGGCCGGGCTGGTGGACCAGCAGCAGATCTGCCTCTTGTGCCGGATCAGGCTCAATAAATTCGTAAGCGCCGTGTAATTCATCAATGATGCAGTCAATTCTGCCCTTGGCGGCAGCGGGGTCATAGTCATAAACCAAACGAAATATATCATGATATACAACTTTCACAGCAAGTCCTCCGTATTTTTCAGATTTATTATAATTTTATAGCAGGAATGGGATATGATGGTATAGATATGTAAATATTTAAGGAGAGAAATATGCAAGGATTTAAACACAAGCTGCTGGCTGTAATGCAACATGTGGTTATGGTCTGCCAAGGAGAAGTCCTGCTGCTTCGTTATTCAGGCTATCAGGGCAATAGCGTGGCAGGTTTATGGGGTCTTCCCGGCGGACACTATATATCTGGTGCTCCGGTGGATGACCTGCTGCGGGAGGTAAGGGAAGAAACCGGTTTGCGGCTTACAGGCAGGCTGGAGCTGTTAAAAACCTACGTAGTGAAGTTTCCCGACAGTTTCGAACGTTTTGGTGTCTTTTACCTGTATAGTATGGGTGATGGTCCCAAACCGGTGATCAACCTCAGCCATGAACATACCGAATTTAAGTGGGCTGGCCTGTCCGGGATCCAGAATACCACCTTTATCGGTACTTACCATAAAGAGATTGTGGAAGCTGTGCTTTCAAAAGATAAAAAGTTATAATATAGCTTTTACTTGTTTCCAAATAAAAAGGAACATGCTACTATGGCAATAATAACAGCAACTAACTGGAAATTCTTGACCAGGCAACGAGGTGTCAACATTGATCAGAATTGCAATAGGCCAGATGGAAGTTATACCGGGCAGGCCGGATTTAAATAGCGCCACGATGCTGGACATGATCGGGGAAGCTCGCCGGGAGCAAGCCCAACTGGTCATATTCCCGGAGATGGCCATTCCTGGTTATTTATTGGGTGACACCTGGGAATATGAAGCTTATCTGAGGGATTGCGAGGAGTATGGCCGCAGGATAGTGGAAGCTTCAACTGATGGAATATGTGTGTTGTTCGGCAATGTAGGTGTTGACTGGGGGAAAATAGGGGACGACGGGCGAGTGCGCAAGTATAATGCTTTTTTTGCCGCTCAAGGTGGGCGGCTTTGTGGCGGTGAAAACTTTCCCTACCCGTTCAGGATAAAAACACTCCAACCCAACTACCGTGAATTTGACGATACCCGCCACTTTTACAGCCTGCGCAAGCTGTCCATGGAAGTAGACAAAACTATCGGAGAGCTTTTGCAGCCGGTAAATATTACTATCGAAGGTAAACCGGTCAGAGTGGGCTGTATTCTCTGTGAAGACGGCTGGAGCGACGATTATGCCGTGAAGCCGATGGCGTCCATTCATCGCAATGGACCGGTGGACCTGTTCGTTAATATCTCAAGTTCGCCCTTCACACTCGGTAAGAATGACAAGCGCAACCGTGTGTTTTCCAAGCAGGTTAATGAGACCGGGGCGCCTTTAATCTACGTAAATAATGTCGGCATCCAGAATAACGGCAAGACGGTATACACCTTTGATGGTCACAGTACGGTTTATAACAGACGCGGAGAGATCGTGGACTTCTGCCGTCCTTTTTCACAGGAGCTGAAGATTATTGAAATAGACCTGGAAAGCGGGAGCGGGAACTTAGTTCCGGTCGAGGTACCCACGGATTGGGATACCGGGGCTATTTATCAGGCTCTTCATTATGGTATCAGTAAGTTCCTGGCCGCGATAAACATCAGGAAAGTGGTGGTTGGTCTTTCGGGGGGTATTGACTCGGCTGTAAGCGCCTGCCTTTACACCAGGGTGCTGGGGCCCAAGAATGTATATCTGGTCAACATGCCCAGCGTCTTTAACTCCCGGACCACGCGGGGGCTGGCAGCCAGGTTGGCCCGGAACCTGGGATGCATGTATACGGTTATGCCGATTCAGGAGGTTGTTGACTACACCTATAACCAATTGACTCAGACCCCTGTGGCCGACCTGACTGACGCCAGTGAGTTCAAGGTACCTGTGTCCGCCTTTGTCCTGGAGAATATCCAGGCCCGCGACCGCTCGGCCAGGATCCTGGCCGCCCTGGCTGCGGCGGTAGGGGGGGGCTTCACCTGCAACGCGAATAAAAGTGAAATGACCGTCGGGTACTCTACCTTGTACGGGGATCTGGCCGGGTTTATGGCGGCGCTGGGCGATCTCTGGAAGCACCAGGTCTATGAGCTGGCCCGCTATCTTAACGAGCAGGTCTACCAGAAAAACGTGATACCCCAGGAGATCATTGACCTGGTGCCAAGCGCTGAACTGTCACGCGAGCAGGATGTTGATCAGGGCAAGGGCGACCCGATTGTCTATCCTTATCACGATTACCTGTTCAGGGCTTTCATGGAACACTGGAAAAGGGCCGCCCCGGAGGATATATTGACCTGGTACGCGCAGGGATGCCTTGAAGAAAAGGTAGGCTGCCGTACGGGCCTGGTAAAAGAACTGTTTCCGGGTCCCGCGGAATTTATTGATGACCTGGAGCGCTGGTGGAAGCTGTATACCGGCATGGGCGTGGCCAAACGTATTCAGGCGCCGCCGGTTCTGGCTGTAAGCAGGCGGGCCTATGGCTTCGACCACCGTGAAGCGCAAAACGCGGCTCATTTTACCGGCAGTTACCTGAGGCTAAAGAATGAACTCCTAAAGGCAGCCGGGGAGTAATATAAGAGTATTTTTAAGGTTTGGAGGTCTGGCCATTGGACTGGCTGAAAAGATTTCACGACGACCATGCGGCTTTGATGAGAATTATCAGCAAGCTGGAAGGAAACCTCAAGGACATTGAGTATGGTGAAGCAGGCGTCAATGTGATCTGGGAACTCAGGGAGTTCGTAGAACTGGTTCGCAATGTGGTGATTCCCCATTTCAAGTCGGAAGAGGAGACTGTTTACCCCAGGCTTTCTGTTGGTGCCAGTAAAGATCACAGGGAATTTATTGCCAGTCTTTACGAGGAGCATAATCAGCTTTACGAGGCTTTTGACGGGTTTAACAAAGCGCTTCTTGATGTTGATTACCAGGAAGATAAAGCCGGCAGGGGCCGCAGAATTGCAGTGGAAATGGCCAGGTCGGGCAACATCGATAAGTTGGAGGTCCCGAAAAATTTTGATAAAATTTCTGAAGTACCCCCCCTGGAGGAAAGTGTAGATAAGGAAAACTTGCTTCAGCACGGGTTCGTCATACTACAGCTTTTGGAAAAACATTTGGAGAAGGAAAAAATGGTGGAGAAATTTGACGGTAGTGAGATAAACAGCAAAAAAGCATAATTTCCCACTTGATATAACACACAAAACCTGACAGCAGCACGTCATATTTCGGACACAAGGTGGAGAGAAACTTTTCATTGGGCAAAATGAAAAAAGAGTAAACAATGCCAGGCCAAGACAGGCAGGCCGGCAATACAGGTACATATCAAGGAAAGTCAGATGTTTCTATGAGCAGAAAAAAACAATTTCATTTTAAGCATGTTTTCTTGGTGGAAAATCGCCTAAAACCATTGGTCTTAGGCGATTTTGTGGCTGTGTTTCGTTACAGCCCCTAAAACTCTCCTTGGGCCTTATGGTGTTCAATCAGGTCGATAGCGCCCAGTAATATGTGCGCCAGGCCAAAACCGGCCACACCCCAGCCGACAACGGGATTAGTGCCGCGCAACGCCAGCCCTGCCGCAGTGACGGCGGTACCGAGAACAGTTGGAATTAACCCTTCGCGTGGCATGAGATTCCCCCTTTATGAGAGTTTGATAGTATTCTGCGGGGAAAGTGATTTTAATATGTCTGTTAATATGTGTTTCCACGTTTAATTTACAGGTAAACTCAGAAGAACTTAATTGAAGGTTGCACAATAAGCATTCCTTCACCCAGTTCGAGCCTGGATATTTCCAGGTTGTTCAGCAAAAAGCCCAGCTTTTTTTGCAACAGCTGATTAAAACCTGGAATTTGGTTAAAGTCAATGGTTATTTTATCTTCCTCAATCATGAGGTACTCCATCAGCCTGAGCAGGTTCTCCGGGGTTTCGGCGCGGGCTACCGGATCAGGGTCCATAACCACTTCCAACCTGGCTTTGATATTCAGTCCTTGATAGGAAATCAGAACCGGACCCTGGAGGGGCAGTTCTACAAACCGGCTGTTACGGTTGAAGGCGAAGTTGCTTAGAGACATCACCAGGTTGACTTTATAAGTTGGGGCCTCTGATGAACATAAGGTAGCCTCAAGGTTAATCAGGCCCCGGCTTATTGTTAACTCAATATCTTGGACCAACCGGTTTTCTTGAATTAGGTTTTTCAAAAATTTATTGATGATTTCCTGGCGAATAACCAAATTTCCGTGAATAAGATAGTCCAAAATACTCATTTTAGAAAAAATCTCTCCTAATTATCATTCTGCCGGCAGATCCATTATATAAGGTTCCTTTTTACCAGCTTGTAAACTTTTCGAACCGTTTTTCTTTCATTTCTCCATGGAGGCTCCGGGTCAGGCAAATAATCCGGCAGACCTGTTCCAGGCAGGAAGTCCACTGGTAGGCTTCCTCAATCATTTGGCCTACCGCGAAACTTCCATGTCCGCGAACCATCACAATTTTATATTCACTTAAAAGACCGGGTAGAATATTTTCCAATTCTTTAGATCCAATCGTATGCTCCGCCCCAATCACGGGGATTTTGTGCAACAGGTAAGCCCCTTCGGAATCAACGGGTATGATTTGATCTTCAAGCAGGGAAAGGGCAATTGCGTGGACCGGGTGGGCATGTACTACGGCAAGAGCGGAGGTCCCTTTGTAAATGGCCCGGTGGACACCGATTTCAGTTGAAGCCAGGATGATCTTGGAGTCGTTCCTGGCAAGCCCCGTTTCGATCAGGTCACGCTCTTCCAAATGTCCCAACATCGAACCCCGTCGCGTGATGACAATTCTATCACCGTAACGCACACTCAGGTTGCCGCTGTGCGAGCTGTTAAGGCCGCTAAGGAAAAGGTCTCTGCCAATCTTCTGAAAATCCTTTAACACGAGTATTCCTCCAATTCCAGCTCCTGTAATTTTTTAGGAGTGGGAATGCCTGCCGCATCCCAGCCTCTAAATCTGTAGTATTCAGCAAGCATGGGTTTTAATTCGACTGTTTTACCGAGGGACGGACCTTCTGCAATAGGTTCTTCCAACAGTCTCGGAGGGAGGGTGTCAAAGGAGGAATCCAGTCCCGCTTGTAAGTTATATAGTCTTTCCAGGGTCCAAATCCGCTCCCCGATGCGGTACAGGTCCTGGGGCCTGTAATCGACACCGGTTGCCGCGGACAATGCTCTGGCAAAATACTCCTCCGATACGGCCAGGTTAATAAAACGGCAGATGATCAGGCTGTCAACGGCAGCGTTGATGTTCTGCTGGGTGATGGTAAGACCGGCCTTACCGCCTGTGCTGAAACGATCCACCATCTTTGGAACCCCGAGCGCCTCAGGTCCAACCATATAGGCGCTCAGGTGGCAGCCACCCCTGTTGGAGGTAGCAAACCCCAGGCCCATACCCTGCATGCCCCGGGGGTCGTAAGCAGGCAGCTCCAGTCCCTTTACCTGCATACTATACTGGGAGAAGCCGCTACTATCAGCCATACGGCGTGAACCCTCCGCCAGCAGATCGCCGACTCCCTCCCGGCCGGCAATTTGTTTGATAGCCCGGAGGAGCCCAACCGCATCATTGAACTTGAGCCCTGTTTTTAGCAAACCTCTCTCTTCAAGCTCCATAGCGCAGCCTATGGTTACCCCGGTGGAAATTGTGTCAAGTCCAAGCTGGCTGCAGAGATTATTGGCCTCGGCTATGACCGTTAGGTCGTCAATGCCGCATTCCGGACCCAAGGCCCACAAGGACTCATACTCCGGACCGGGTATAGTTGAAGCACCAATTTTGACCATCCGGGTACATTGAACCGGGCAGCGGTAACAGCCCTTGCGGCCGGCGTAAATAGTTTCAGCAATAGCTTCACCTGATATTTTGCCGGCATTGGCAAATTGTGAACCTTGAAAATTATATGAGGGGAACACTCCCAGTTCGTTAAAAAGATTTACCAGGACAGGGGTGCCGAATTCAGGCAAGCCTTTAGAGGTTATGGGGCTTGCTTGAATCCATTTGTCGGACTCGTAAACCATGAGGTCCATTTTCTCAGGGTGGGCAACCCTGACCTTCTTATTACCGCTGACAACGACAGCCTTGATTTTTTTTGCTCCCATGACAGCGCCCAGCCCGCCACGGCCCAGAACCCGGTGAGCGTCATTCATGATTGCCGCGAATTTAACCTGGTTTTCACCGGCCGGGCCGATACAGGCAACACTAACATCTTTTCCTAGTATGCTTATTATTTTGTGGTTGGTTTCAAAAACATCATTACCCCAGAGTTCGCCCGCATCTTCCAGGGAAGCTGCCCCGTCTTTTATCGACAGGAAAACAGGCGTAGATGCCGCACCTTCGATAATCAGCATATCAAAACCGCATCTCTTAAATCTTACACCCCAGGTTCCCCCGGCATTTGAATCAAAAATCGTCCCGGTCAGCGGTGACTTGGCAGATACGCTGAACCTGCCCGAACCCGGAAAGTTGGAGCCCGTCAGGGGACCGGCGGCAAACACAAGCTTGTTTTCTGACCCAAGGGGGTTGCAGACTGCCGGGACCTCACGGTATATCATACGTGTTCCCAAGCCGCGGCCACCTAACCAATCCATCATAAGGGTTTTTTCTATTTCCTCTTCTTTAATAACACCTGTACTTAGATTAACTCTGAGAGCTTTACCAAACCATCCATATAAATCCATACTATAGCCTCCCTGGAACAAGCAGTTGATCAACTTTTGTTGAGATCTGGCTTCTTTTTCGAGCTTCTCCGGTATTTCTCGGGGAATAACTCAAGCTGATAGGTTGAGTCAGGGTATTTTTCCATGTAAGGAGTACTTTCGTTGTTACGGGATAGTTCTAGGGCCGCATAAAAGTTTAGATGAAGCCGTGAGCAGACATAGGAAAGAAGACACTGTCCCCGTTCAAGTATCTCCCCCTGGTGAAACCTGAATTGTGAGGCGCGTTTTCCTCTTGCCCGGAAATGAAAGTAGGTGGCTGATTCCTGCATTTCCTTGATCTTTTTAAATTCTGCTATTGTATCGGCGTCTTCGCAATAGGCCACCCAAAAACCTTCGCCGGCATACCATAGGTCATTTTCCATTTTCTCAACGCTCATTTTGTTTTAGAGGTTCTCTTCGGGGCAAAATAAGTATTTTCCTGCTTTACTTTGGATTCCTCCCTGCAAGCAGGTTTAAAAATACAAAATAATTTCCGCTAAAGCCGAGCCGGATAGCATGTTGCAATAAACCAAAAAAACAAAATATATCGTACCCTTCACATGGGGAAAGACCATGAAAAGCCTTGAAATTACTATGTTTCGAGGCTTTTTTTATTTGCCCTCAAACACCAATACACCATCAAATGTTATCCATGTTATCAAAAATGCCCGTATCCTCAAAAGGCGCAAAACCCCCGATTGTTGCAAAAATGTTATCAAAATCTACGAGCGGGATATAAAGCGCCTTAAAAGAATACGGAGAGAAACATGAAAAGGAGGCTCAAACCATGCAAGCCAATCTTTACGCCAACGGTATTTTGCTTCCGTCCGGCGAAATCAGCCGGGACAAAATCAACCTCATATCCGGGGCCATGACCGCCCCGCTCCTTGAAACCCTTTGAACGTTCTCCGAAAATGACACCGAGGCAATGGAGCGAATTTCAGCCATCTTTACCCACTTGTACAGCGAAGGCCGGGAAGTGGAAATGCTGGCCGTCCTGCGCATTCTCTATGATGTAGTGGGTATGCAATTTCCGGAGGAAGTGGAACTGCTGGCAGTCCACCCGGAGGCCCGGCAATACTTCCTGTTTTCCTTCCTGCTGGATATGGACGACATCATGCAGGACTTTATGGCCGAGGCCGCCGAAGCATGAAACAGGGGAAAACTGCCCGTTTGCAGATATGCGGCGGGCTGTTTGCTTCCCCGTAAAAACCCCCTTTACCTGCTGGGAAAAGGATAGTAATAGAAACATACCACATCCTGGGCGTTCATAATGAGCGCCCTTTTTTCATATTCAGGAAGGAGGAATAGGCCATGCCTTACGTTACACCGGAACAGGTTACGCAGGCAAAAGAAATCGACCTGCTTTCCTACCTGCAACAGTACGAGCCGCAGGAGCTAAAGCGCACAGCGCCCCATGAATACTGCACCGTTAGCCATGACAGCCTGAAAATCTCGAACGGCAAATGGCATTGGTTTTCAAGAGGCATCGGCGGCAAGACCGCCCTTGACTACCTTATCAAAGTACGGGATATGGGCTTTGTGGAAGCCGTACAACTGCTTTGCGAGGGACGGGCCGCCCCCGCCGTTTCCTTTCAGTAGGTAAAGAAACCGGAGCCGCCGCCCAAGCCCTTTGAACTGCCGGAACCGAACCGCGACAACCGGGCCGCTATCGGCTACCTGCAAGGCCGGGGCATTGACCTGGAAATCATCTATCGCTGCATCCAAGCAGGGATATTGTATGAGAGCCGGGAATATCACAACTGCGTGTTTGTGGGCAGGGACGCAGCCGGGACACCCCGTTTCGCGTCTGTCCGGGGAACCTACGGGAATTTTAAGCAGGACATTGAGAGTAGCGACAAGCGGTATAATTTCGTCCTGCCGTCCTGCCCGCCCAGCAGCCGCTTTGTGGCCGTCTGTGAAAAGACCCTTGAGGATCTGTCGAACATGTTCAATCCTGTAATAAGGGGATGGGTCAACTACTACGGGCGCTTTTACAAATCGGAAATGTACTCAGTACTAAGGCACATGAATCGAGCACTAGTCCGTTGGGCCAGGCGTAAATACAAGAGGCTTGCTATCCATCAAAGGCGAGCTAACTATTGGCTTGGCAGAATTGCTAGACAAGAGCCAAAACTATTTGTGCAATGGAAAATGGGGATTCTACCTGGGGCTGGATAATGGGAGCCGGATGAGCTGAGAGGTTCAAGTCCGGTTCTGAGAGGGCCTGGGGGTGAAATTCCCCCGGGCTACTCACCGTCTGATCCTCTGTCGGACTCGCGAGGAAGCGGAGGCGGCTTTGCAAGTGGCAGGTGAGCTGTTAAACCGGCTGAAGCTGCGGCTATCACCGGAGAAAACGGTTATCAGCAGCTTTCAGAAAGGATTTGACTTTCTGGGGTTCCATTTTGGGAAACGACATGTAGGCGTAGGAAAGAAATCGCTGAAATCAGTCTATGCGAAAGTACGGGAAGCAACACGGCGAAACCAGGGAGATATCCCGGTAAAGAGAGTGATTGCCAAACTGAACCCAAAGATTGAGGGGTGGGCTAACTACCACCGTTACGGGAACAACATTGTCTTGTTCCGCAACCTGGATAGATGGGTGCGGAACCGGGTGCGGGCGTATATACGCTGCCGATGGCGTGATCGTGGCAGATGGAAGCTCTACTCAGCGGAGGAGTTAGACCGCGGGAGTGGTCTGGCACGCATGGAATTGAAGATACCCAGGTACCGTCAACTCAAGCTCTTTGAGTCTCCCTGCTAAGGGATAGCATTGGGGCCGCCGGATGCGGGAAAACTGTACTACCGTGACAACGGGGGCTGGCATCCCGTGAGGGGTGCCTTCTACCCACTGCTATTATCATCTAGTTCTTTGGTTCGCTTAACATGAAAGGGATTAACTATGGCCAACTTATGGCCCTGCTGTTTTAGATGGTCTCCCAATGTAAAGCAGTAATGTCCGGTGGGCTCAAATCCAGCGATGACTTCTGTCTTTCCTTGCTGCTTATATATATCTTGCATCCATCGGTCAAAGAGTTGGTATCCTTGTGCCGTGTTGCTAAATTTCAGCAGCGGGGCTAGCTCTATCCCTCTGTAATCAAAAGCTCTGGCATAATGGGTCTCTTTTGCGATATCAATTCCGACCACCAATGTTTCATTTTTTATTTGCATTATCTTCTCATTTTGTGTACGATTCATATAGAGGCGCCTCCTCAATTTGGCGTTGTGCCTTTCTTTGTCGTTCAGCCCATTACCATTGTATTGAAGGGAGCCTCTTTTTTCAAAGTCCTTTTTCAATGATTACAGGAATGCTCCTATTTGGACCTATTTAGACGCGGTCTTAATTGGTCTAAATTGATCTTAATACCTTTTCGGTATCTTTTGGAGTAATTATCCCATTATTAAATGGTGTTTGCTAGGTACCGTCGTGCTTGACGCTTACGTTGTAGTGCTAATTAATAGGCCTTGTGCTTTACGCATCAGGGACTTTGGAACTTCTGTTAAATTGTTAAAGCGTCAAAGTGTCAAAGAAGGGGTTGAAATTGTTGCTGCTGAAAATTATCTTAATGCTATCCCTTGCACCACCGCGAGAACGATGGTTTCCCCATCTTCTCCATACCAAATTGACATGACATGGTTTGGTAAAAGCGATGTGACGCTGATCGTGTCGCTGCCTGACAATATGGGTAGTGATGCTGGTATCGCTATTGAAACGGTCTCTCCGGTATAAGTTACCAGTAGTACCTGTTCCGTAGAGGATTCCGGCATATTTTCAGAGTCAAACCCGTCAGGTATACTACTGGCACCGAGTGTTTCACGTAAGTATTTAGGGTCGATTCCCTCGGGAAGATTTTCTATATTGTTGAAAAGCGTCGACCCTAAAATTACCCTTGGCTCGATCAGATCCAGAGTTATTTGGTTTAAGGTAATGTTTGAAATGACACCTTGCATATCTGCCTGTGAAGATACGGTTGCTTCGATTGTTTCAGCCGTTCCAGAAGCTTCACCACTAACTATACCATTTTCAATGGCTTGATCGGCACCATTGCTGCTGTTATCTGCCTCATTGTTACATGCAGTTAAAGAGAATAGTAATATTAAGGACAATAGTACAACAAGTTTACTTCTCATAATAAAACACACCCCTTATCAACGTAATATTGATTTTTGCGCTTGGTGCTACCGTATCGTCTTCGCCGTGAGAATACATCCCCGGTTTCGTGTCGTGTTGGCAATTCTTGTGTCATGACGGACTTTCCAGAGGGCCGATTTCTGTATAGTACTAAAATTTCCTTAACATGGTCGTACGATAGGGGCGGCAGAATGTCGTTCGCTAGGGTTTGTTGCCCTCACAGACACTCTGTCCGCCTATTGCATTAATCAACCGTCCGCATCATCACAATAAGTAACGTCAGTCCGCAGGGGCGCAGATTTGCCAGACAGAAACAGACCCTCTGGACAGTAATGTTAATCGTGAAAAACTCCGTTATATGGTTTTTTGGATTATCTGGGGTATAATTTATAGACTCACGTAAAGATAACTCTGGGGAAAACTAAAAGAGAGTTTGCCCCAGAGTTATCCATAGCCAAGAGCGGACGTCCAGTAAATTCATTACAGTCTTATGAAACCTTTGACTTTTATTGGGTTTTGTTGCTGTCAAATAATCAAAAGCCTGTAACTAACGCCCATCGTAGATATTGCCATGTACTTCGGTATTATTTCTAGAAGTGTGCATAAACATAGCATGTATAATACCAGGACTCAGTAGATCTTCAAAAGCTTGATAAAACGGGTAATCGATATAATTATTCTGTATAATGACGGATGTAGGGCTCCCTATAGACATCCATTCATTATACGCATTATAGTAGCACATTTCATAAGAAACATTGACTGAGGAAGAGTTGCTTTGATATCCTAGTACTGATACTATGTTAGTATCAGTTGTATATATGAAGGGTACATAATATGACAAACCTATATTTAATTTACCCGAGTAAGGTACGCTGTAGCTCCTCCCCGCATCCTTTAAATTTGTTGTGGAAGAATCGATCACTGGAATGCCATTTCCCAAAAGAACAGCTTTTCCCGATGACTGCATGGCATCACAAACATTTACTATCCACTCGTTGTTAACCAACACTACGGGGTAGGTCATTATGTGCTCTTCACCATCCAGAACATAACTAACTTTAACATTGACCATGTCTTCGCCATACATCTCACTAGATAGTATGGTTGGTGGTTTTTCTGCAATCATTCCTTCTTTGTGTTGCATATCGATAGTATTTCTTAGCACATCTTCGCTCATCAGTTCGTTCATGGAAACTCTATTCAAAGTGTAATAATCTTTTTTTTGAATTGCTTCAAAAAAATCTAAAACACTTTGTTCGGCAGACTTTATTTCACTGGAATATTCCGATGAAGGTATCTGTTCGGCAGACTTTACTTCATTTGCATAAACCGATGTACTCAAAGACATTACAAAAATCACCATAAGCAATAAAGATACTGCTTTTTTCATTTTTTTCATTAGATAATCTATCTCCTTAATATTTTTGAAAGCCTATTGACACTCTGACACTCAGGAGAAACGTATCAATTATTTTCCAGGGAAAAAAGAATTATGATCTTGATGCAGTGGCAAAAGTTGCAGCAATCCATCTGATAGAAGACCAGTTTTTTAAAAAACCATCTACTTACCATCATGTATTTATTCCATTTTTATCCCTGGTAATAAAAGGGTGCGTTTGTCCTGCTTTGATACTCATAGATAGTTGCGCAAAAAACAAGTAGTGGTATAATAAAGCCATATGGTTTGTACAGGCTAACATTGGGCGATGTTTTTCAGGCTTCCCTAATTTGCCTTACGAACCATTTTTAATTGCCCATTGGACTCATCCCCCTTCTTCTCATTAGTGGCAAAGACTAATACGAATAAGCTCTCCGCTCTCCGTTTTGTACACTACAGATAGCGAGTATAGATTATTATTAGCTCTGCCCCACATATCCTTTTGTCTTTCGACAATGATTATTTAAGCAAGTCTTTCTAAATAATACTAGTTGATTAAGCTGGTTTGTCAAGCGTATATGCACCAACTATGTATATTGATATGAAAACCATCCGTTACTATTGAATGCTCTACATTTGTTCAGTATCAGAGTGCCACAAGCAAATATAACCAGGTTGCGGCCTTCACTAACTCTTGGTGTTGTGTATCTTTACCATCCAAGAGAACATCTTAAATTACTCAACTTTTGCAGGACGAAAGTAGAAGCCGTCCCTTTAAAAATTCTGGCAGAGTGGAAATAAAATCGTCAATAAGGCCATGTAGAGCACTATCAGTTATCGTAAGATATTTTCTCAAAGTGTTTTTCAGCATTGTCAATATCAGCTGAAACGCTTGTGCGAAGCTTATATCCTTAAGCTCGTCACAGCAGAGATAAAATAGGTTGCCAAGAGTCCTGGGGTCCTTGCTCTCCCGATTTTCCAAAGCAAGCATGATATAACGGCAGAAAACGATCGTGGTATGGGCCAGCATACAGTCATAAGAACCTCCATTTCTCCGCCTGCGGGCGACACAAATAGGAATGAAAACCGGGATGTGCAGCAACCATCCTTTGGGTACAATAGCCCTGAGGGGAAGGCACACTACAAAGCACGGTGGGGTGAGTTGCAGACCGCCTCTTAGCTTAAATCAGTATAAGAACCAGTGTAAGGATCGCCTTTTCAAGCACAAATAAGTGGTACGCGAGGCCGCACGCTAATCATTGTTTTAGCTCAGTGTTAAATGTGCGGCGGTCCAGTCACTGTCTTCTCCCTCACGATTTCAACACAAGGAGGGAGAAATTTGAAAGTCGTTTACCCCATCTGCTGTGGCGTCGATGTACACAAGACATTTCTCGTCGCCACGCTCATCACAACGCAGGGCATCGTTCCCAGTTACAAGAAGAAGCGCTTTTCCACTTTCAACAATTCCATTCTGGCGTTCAAGCAATGGCTGATCGATAACAACTGCTTTGACGTTTGCATGGAGAGCACCGGGAAATATTATGTTCCCATCTACAATTTATTGGAGGACAGCATCCGCGTTACCGTCGCCAACCCCAAGTGGGTCGCCACTGTTAAAGGCAACAAGGATGATGTCAAGGATTCCAAGTGGATTGGCGACCTGTTTCGCCTCGGTCTTGTACCCGGCAGCTTCATTCCTTCCAAGGATGTTCGCATCCTGCGGGAGTACACACGGTATCGTTTCAAGCTCGTTTCCTGCAAGTCCAGCGAGAAGAATCGCTTCCAGAACGCTTTCACCGTTTGCAATGTCGCCCTTGATGCTGTCGTTTCCGACATGTTTGGCAAATCTGCCTCCTCTATCACGGACTACCTTGTAAATGCGGATTCATTCGATCCAGAGCATTGCATTTCACTCCTGCACCCCTCTTTGAAGAAGAAAGCCGACGAAGTCATCGAATCCATCGAAGGCTTCCAAATGACCGGGGAACAGAAAGAATCCGCTTCGTCCGCAGACATTTGCAATTTGTGGAGCAACTCATTGCCGACCTGGATCAAACCATAGACGGTTTGGTTGAACCCTTTGAAAGCGCCATTGCCTTGCTGTGTACCATCCCTGGCGTGGATTGCAACACTGCCATCACGATCCTCTCCGAGATCGGCACCAATATGTCTCAGTTTTCATCCTCGAAGCGCTTGTGCTGTTGGGTGGGATTAGCGCCTGGCAACAACCAATCCGCCGGTAAAAGAAGTCCGTTCGCATCACTAGAGCCGGAGTTTACCTCAAACCCGCTCTTGTGCAAGCGGCGCATGCCGCCGTGAAATCCAAGACTTCCTCTTACTACCGCATCAAGTATGAGCGGATTGCCAAGCGTCGGGGCAAAAAACGAGCCATTATCGCCATTGCCAGAATGATGCTCACTGCCGTTTATCACATGCTCCAAACCGGCGAAGTGTTTAATCCCTGCGACCTTTTTCAGGTCGACATACCCATAGAGCTTCGCGATAGGCAACGAGAGAAGGCTTTGAAGCAGGCTAGTGCGAAAGTTGAGTTAAATTATATGAATCAGTTTCAAATTATACCATATTATCTCATAAATAGCTTTTTAAGTAAAGAAGAAAAATAACATGACTTACAAACAGCGTAAAATACAGGAAAATACGTATTCACTCCCCATAATATTTAACTCTACATAATGAATAGCAAATTATCTGAAGCCCAAAAAAGAAACCCCATGTAAGCAGAGGCTACGTAGGGCTTCAGATAATTTGATTGAACGGAACCGCCGATGTCGGTAGGTGCTATGGGGAAAAAGGAA
>NZ_QFGB01000005.1:0-113045 GCF_004369245.1 Pelotomaculum sp. FP
CAAATCCAAGTCTATTTTGACACAACTGGCGATCGGTTTTCAAGGTTCATCGAAAATTTCTGGCCTCCACATCCATTTTTATGGCTATGGAACTGGGGCTATTTACCTATAACTGCATAACTCATGTTAATTAAAGCATAAAAGATTACGGCTGCGGCAATAATCAATATGGTTTGGGTGTATTTCTGCTTCATTTTGTTTACCATCCTTTACCCTGGTTAAACTTTCTCGGTCTCGGTTTTACCCAGAATGCCGCAGGGCCGTACCAGCAACACCAGGATCAGGATACCGAAGGCGATGGCGTCCCTCAATTGGGACGATAAAAAAGCGGCTGTCAGCGTTTCCACCTGGCCCATAATCAAAGCGCCTAAAACCGCGCCCGGGATGATCCCGATCCCGCCCAGCACTGCCGCGGTGAAAGCCTTGAGGCCGGGCATAATGCCCATAAAAGGCTGAATTTGTGGATAGGCGATGGCGTAAAGCACACCGCCGGCGGCGGCAAGAGCTGAACCGATGGCAAAAGTAGCAGAAATAACGCTGTCCACATTAACACCCATCAGGCGGGCGGCGTCGTGATCAAGCGATACCGTGCGCATGGCCATGCCGATTTTGGTCCTGAATAGAAGATATTGCAGCATAAGCAGCATCAGGATCACCACGACCATGACCATGACCTGGATATTCGAGACGGAGATGCCGGCCAATTGCCAGTGGACCTCTTCGAAAGGGCGCTGGACGACCCGGTAATTAGGTCCAAAGATAAATTTCAGGCTGGAGAAATACTCTAAAAAGAGGGACACACCCAGGGCGCTGATCAGGGCGGCAATTTTGGGCGCGTACCGTAGTGGGCGGTACGCGATTTTTTCTATGACCACGCCTAGAACGGCGCAAACCGCCATAGCGGTGAGGACCGCCACCGGTACCGGCATGCCCCACTGGCTGAAGCCGAAATAACCGACAAAAGCGCCTACCATGAAGACGTCGCCGTGGGCAAAATTGATCAGTTTAACCACCCCGTACACCATGGTGTACCCCAGGGCAATCAAAGCGTACATAAAGCCAAGCTGCAGACCGTTGATAATCTGCCCGATTACATGTTCCAACATGTCAACCCCCATATCTACGACCGATAAACTACGCTTTCCGGTCCTTACGGGACAGGTTTAAAAATGATCAGATAGAGTGGTTCGAAACTAAAAAAATCAGGTGAAGCTCCGTTTTTTTAAACCGGGGAGGGGGCCGTTCTCTCCCCCTCCCCAAAATCCTAATGGACTTGTCAGGCTACCGTGCCGCAGGTTGATAGCCTGCGGCCGGTATGTACGGCGCTATATTATTATGGGGTTACAGTGGTGACATAGGACTGCTTGCCGTCCTTAATCTGTAAAATAACAGCCGGCTTGATGGGGTTGCCGTCCTTATCGAAGGTAAGCTTGCCGGTCACAGCAGCAAATTCCTTACTGGCCTGCAGGGCATCCTTGATCTTGGCCGGGTCGTCACTGTTGGCGGTTTTAATGGCGTTTAAGAGCAGGTTGGTCGCGTCATAGCCGAGAGTGGCAAAGGCGTCAGGTACCGCATTGTATTTATTCTTGTAAGAATCTACCCAGGTCTTGACTTCCGGACGGGGATCATCGGGGGAGTAGTGGCTGGTGAAATAGCCGCCTTCCATGGTTTTGTAGTCAAGTTCCGTGGAATCCCAGCCGTCGCCGCCCAGGAAGATAGCGTTGATGCCCTTTTCACGGGCTTGCTTGCCAATCAGGCTGACCTTCTGATAGTAATCGGGAAGGTAGAGAATGTCGGGCTTCTGCTTGGCAATGTTGGTCAGGACCGCGGAGAAGTCCACGTCGCCTTGCGCATAGGCTTCCATCGCCAGGATTTGGCCTCCGTTTTTAGTGAATTGCTCCTTGAAGAAGTTGGACAGTCCTATGGTGTAGTCGTTGCCCTGGTCATATAAAATGGCCGCGGTTTTGGCCTTGAGGGTTTCTGTGGCAAACTTGGCCGCAACGGTACCCTGGAACGGGTCGATAAAGCAGGCCCGGAAAATAAAGTCTTTGCGTTTGTCATTGTCCACAGTGACCTTGGGGGAGGTGCCGGTCCCGCTAATCATGACCACCTTGTTGTCATTGGCCAGCTGAGAGGCGGCAATGGTGGTCTTGGAGGTAACCGAGCCGACAATAGCCTTGACTCTGTCCTCGGCAATCAGCTTGGTTGCCACGTTAACTGCCTCTGTGGCATCGTTGCGGTCGTCGGCGGTCACATATTCGATCTTATAATCGCCCACCTTGTTGCCGGCCTGTTCCAGGGCCAATAAAAAACCGTTCTTGGTTGACTCGCCAAAAGTTTTGACGTCACCGGTCAGGGGGCCGATGAAACCTATTTTGATAACCTTTTCGCCCGTACTGGTAGCTTTATTGTCGCCGCCGCAGCCCGTGAGGACCAGAGCCAGGCCCAGTACCAGAATCATTAGAACCAGAATCCTCTTGTTTGTTAACATCCAAATTTCCCTCCTTGGTTTTGCGTTAAGTACTCATACTTCTCTTTAATTTTTTGCCGGCACGGTGTGGTCGGCCTGGCTTAACCTGGAAGCGACATCACCTCCGCCAGTTCAGATTTGTTAAAATGCAAACGGCAAAAGATATTATAAGTGTAGAAAATTCGTTATCATAAGAGATTTTCCTTCTAGATTTAAAAGAACAATATAATGCCATAAATTTACAAAAGCTCGACAAAAATTCACCCTATCCAAAACCGCCAACTCGTAGTAAGATGTAAATGTGTTAGGAAATTACCGGCACCATAGCCAATGAAAATGTGTATTGCTATAATTTCTCTTGCAAGCGTGCTAAAAAACTGTGATTTGGAAAGAAGGAATGGTTAATTTTACCCGACATGAGTGCCGGACTTGTGTAAAGGAGGCATTTAATGAATTGGTACGGATGGCTGAGGTTGGGAAGTCAAAAGGAAAATAACAAAGACAGGGACCCCGGTAAGCGGGGCGCTTTTTTCCTCCGGGCTGTTGTTGGCGCCGTTATTATCGCGCTTATGTTCTGCGGTTACACCTGGGCTCAAAAGTCCGTGGTGGTACTGGTTGACGGGAATGAGAAAGCGGTCCGGACTTTTTCGGGTACAGTGGGAAGTCTTCTGAAAGCCCAGAAAATCTCTTTGCTCGAAAAGGATGAAGTGATTCCAGCTCCCGAAACACCTTTGCAAGAAGGTATGGTGGTTACGGTCAACCGGGCGGTTGATTTCAACCTGGTCGTTGACGGAAGCGCATCGCCTGCCAGAACCAGGGGACGGACAGTAGGAGATATTCTTTTTGAGTTTGGCATCAACCTTGGACCCGAGGACGAGGTCTCCCCGGGCGTAGAAGAGCCTGTGGTCCCGGGCATGCAGGTCCGGGTGGCCAGGGCACGCACTGTTACCGAGGAGAGCGAAGTACCAATCAATTATGAAACGAAAAAACAGTATACCGTCAAGCTGGAAGAAGGCGCTACCCGGGTGGTCCGGGAAGGACAGGACGGAAGCGAGCGCCAGACCTGGCAGGTGGTGTACAGGGATGGTAATGAGGTCAGCCGCCAGTTGGTTTCACGGGAGGTAATAACTCCTCCGGTAGACAGGCAGATTTTGGTCGGAAGCGGGATGGTGGTGTCGCGGGGCGGTGAAAACATCAGGTACTCTGATGTTAGACAGATGGTGGCTTCGGGTTATACCTACACCGGCTACAACACCGCCTCGGGAGTACCTCCCCGTTACGGGGTAATGGCGGTTGACACATCGGTGATTCCTTTCGGTACCAGAGTGTATGTGGAAGGATACGGTTACGCAACTGCCCGGGACCGCGGGGGCGCTATCAGGGGCAACCGGATTGACCTCTTTTTTGAATCGGAAAGTGAAGCCAGGAGATGGGGTTTACGGACCGTAAAGGTTTATTTCTTCGAATAATAAAAGGGCAAGCGAAAAAGGACCGCAAGGTCCTTTTTGTTTTGGGAAAAAATAAGAAGCAATGAATTAGATAGTTCACAGGTCGCCTGATATTGATTTGTTCTGGGGAAAACAGGGAATAATAAAGGAAACCGGCAGACTGATGTCGAATTATCACTAAAATTTGGTATAAACAGGGGGTTCCTCCTTGATTCAGGTTGCTTCCCCGGCTGCCGTACGTTCTATTATGCGTCGCCACAATATATCCTGCCGCAAAAGCCTGGGGCAAAATTTCCTGGTGGATTTGAATATAATAAAAAAGATACTGGATTCAGCTGAGTTAACGCTGGACGACCTGGTCCTTGAGATAGGCCCCGGCCTGGGGGCGCTGACCGCACAGGCGGCCCAAAACGCCGGCAAGGTACTGGCTGTGGAAGTGGACCGCGGCCTATTGCCGGTACTGGCGGAAACCCTGGAGGGCGCCGGGAATGTAGAGGTTATCGAAGGCGACGCCTTAAAGACAGACTTTGACCGGTTGGCAGGGGAAAAAACCGGTGGATTGTTTGGCAGCGGCGGGAAAAAATATAAGCTGATTGCCAACCTGCCTTATTACATTACCAGCCCGCTCTTAATGCATTTGCTGATGAACCGTTTTAACTTTTCTGTGGCCATAGTCATGGTCCAACTGGAAGTGGCTGAGCGCCTGGCAGCCGGGCCCGGCGTCAAGCAATACGGAGCGCTGAGTGTGGCTGTGCAGTATTTTACCGAGTCTAAAATCCTCTTTAAAGTGCCGCGTACCGTCTTCTTCCCGGCCCCGGAAGTAGATTCCGCGGTGGTCCGTTTGTCCCAAAGGGCCCTACCGGCTGTTTCCGTACGGGATGAGAAAACTTTCTTTAAATTGGTCAGGGCTGCTTTCGGCCGGCGCCGCAAGACCCTGCTGAATTCTCTGGATGGTTCCGGGCTCGGTCCGGACAAAGCAACCTGGCTTAAGGTTCTGCAGCGCTGTGGTATTGACGCCTCCCGGAGAGGTGAGACCTTGGCCCTGGCTGAATTTGCTTGCCTGACCGGGGCTTACCTGGATTTTTGCGCGGGTTTGTAACGGGAATGTTGTATTACTGGAAGGAGGGGGTATCATGAATTTCATAAGCCCTACCAGGGGACGTATGGGCTTTAATGAGATGATGACAGATATTGTCAATTACATCAAAGGCCTGCCCACTTCTTCCTATAAAATCATTATCGGCTCCGACTCCATGGTAAAAACAGAAACCTGCTTCATTACGGCTGTTATCGTGCATCGCCTGGGCAAAGGAGCCCGCTATTTCTATCGTAAGAAAATTCAGCGCAAAATAAAAAGCCTGCGGCAAAAAATATTCTACGAAACAGCGCTCAGCCTGGAGGTGGGCGGGCTGGTCCATAAGTACTTTGCCGACGAGGGCTTTGTTGATTTAAACGTGGAAATACATATTGATGTAGGTGTGCAAGGCGAGACCAAAGACCTCATTCGCGAGGTCGTGGGCATGGTCACAGGGAGCGGCTTTACGGCTAAAATTAAGCCTGAGGCATACGGCGCCTCAAGCGTGGCGGATAAACACACCAAATAATGTACACGGAAAATGACCATTCGCCCCCGCATCGCGCCCTCCCGGGCCGGATGTCCCGGCGCTTACTGATTCTCCTCAACAGTTTCGGTAACGGGCGTTCTTAAGTACTTAATCCCTGACCAGGTCAGCACGGCCGCGAATATGATACGCAAAACACCTTCCGAAAGGTTATGGGCGAAGGAACTGCCAAAAAATGTGCCGATTATGATGCCGGGGACCAATCCCGCTAAGATACTCGTATTGACGTTTCCGAGACGCCAATGGGTGAACGCGCCAACCCCTCCGGCAGGGACCATGGCGAGCAGGGAACTGCCCTGCGCCGTATACTGAGGTAAACCGGCCAAAAGGACCATGGCAGGCACCATTATCGTACCTCCTCCGACCCCCATCATCCCTGAGAGAAAGCCGGTAAAAGCCCCGGTCAATAAGAGGATAATAATTTTAAACCATCCCGTGGCTGGTTCGGCGATATGTGGTATATAAGGTTTCAGTAACAGCAGCAGGGTGATCAGGAGTAAAAATAAGCCAAAGGACTTCTTAAGCTTCCATTCAGGAAGCGCATCGGCATAACGCGCTCCGGCCCTGGCTGTGAAAATGGCGGTTGACGCCAGAAGCACAGAGGCCATTATGTCCACCGAACCCTCCAAGGCGTAAGTGACAGCCCCTGCTATTCCGGTAAAGACAAGCGCCACAAGGCTTGTGCCATGTGCTTTAAGCTGGCCCATTTTGAGGACGCCTACCATCAGAGGGACCATGATCACACCGCCGCCGATTCCGACAAGCCCTCCGAAAAGCCCTGTTGCCAATCCTATTAAAAAGTTCATTCCCCAGTTCATTCCCCATCGCCTCCCGTGACTCAAGGCAGGATGTCCTTCTTCCGGTAATAATAACAAATTCCTCTGACAACAGCAATCCGGGCAACAGTATTTACCGCCGGTTTTTATTTCCGCACCGGCTTATTTGGTTTTGCGGTTGAGCAGGTTCTTTTCCTTCGAAATATGTAGAGATGGTATTTGCAGGAAACCATATTCACCTGATTTGCAGTGGTAATCTTCCTTTAACAAATGAAGCCTGTTGCGAAAGTTAGCAACAAGGCTTCAACTGTTATCTATTTTATGGTTTTACAAACCTGGATATGTGTCGGATCGTTTTTAATTAAGGAAACTGCATCTATCTGAATATTATTTCATCAACTACTTTAGCATATTCGCAATAACTGTTACAGCCTCGGCTCTTGAAGCTTTATCTTGAGGCTTAAAAGTGTGATCGGGATATCCTTTGATTATCCCATTTGTAACAGTGGTGGCAACTGCTTCCCTGGCCCAATCCGAAATATCGATGCTGTCGGCAAACTGGGTTTCACCTGGTACAGGGGCTAGCTTGGTTGCCTTGACAATCATCATGGCCATCTGTTCACGGGTAATCAAATCATCTGGGCCGAATGTACCGGTGTCATAACCGTTGACTATCCCGTTGGCTGCTGCCGTGGCAATAGAGTCTCTAGCCCAATGACCGTTTGTAAATGTTTCATTGCTGTTCCGGGGCGCCAATTTGAAGGCATTTACCAGCAAGGTGACGAATTCAGCTTTGGTAATGGGGTTATTGGGCCTGAAGGTGAGGTCGGGATAACCGCTTATGCAGCCGGTTGCCATCAGTTTATTGATGTTGTTCTGGGCCCAGTGACTGTTGATGTCTGTTAAAGTCACTTGGTTATTTTGTATATTATTGCCAGTTGCTGCCGTATTGTCCATGGGGGCAATTGTGGCAGGGTCCTTGATGGAATTTACCCCCGTGGGTACTGGAGTAATGCCACCATCAACAGGTATGGTCTGGGTATAGGTAAAGAACTCGGTGAAGTGTTTGGTCCAGATCACCAAGTCGTTGCCGACATTGATTACGCCATCTGAACCGTCAGGTATGTTGAAATCCGCCCAGTTTTGATTATCCAGGTCGCAAATTCTGGTTATTTGGGTAAATACCCCATTGCGGTAATACCCCACGCTTTTGCCGGCCTGATCGGGTATAAGAAGCCTTACCGCTTTGTTGAAAGTTAGCGGCACATTGCCGCAGCCCACTTCAATGACCGTGTTTACTGTGGTATTCGTTAACGAAGACAGATATGAGGCCGCAATGTCGGGTTCAACTACAGGTAAGTAAATTGTGCCGCCCCAATCTGAAGGAGCGTTTATGGTTGTTCCTGCAGGTATCGCAACTTGCACCGGCGTTCTGTTTGTTGTTGTACGGACTGCTATGTTTATGGCCGGCAGGGCGCTGGTAGTGATGGTGCCGGATACGGGCTTTTTCATAAGTGCAATTACGTTGATTTTGTTGTCATTACCAATGTTCTGAACGCTAATCGTAACAGGGGTGTTCAGGTTCAATGTATCCTGGGTTATGGCTAGGTTTTTATGAAGTTCGTCAGCTATAATAACTGTTGGGGTGGTTATTGGTATGTCCATTGGCTGAAATCCACTTCCATGAGGCGCAAGATACGACACCGTCATCACGCGGCTGTCGTTCATGCCGGCTTTGACGGCAATGGCTTTGATGGTGGTTATGCAGTCCTCAGGGATAGAGAATACCCCTTTATACTTTGTACTGTTCATTGATGGTGTACTGCCGTCCAGTGTGTAGTAAATAGTTGCTTCCGGGGTAGTGGTCGTAAGTGTCACCAGGGTACCGGTTAGCAAAACCCAATTTTTTGCGATAGGTGGGGCTGCGGTTTCCAGTATGGGAGCAGTGGTTCCAGCCGCAGCGGGTTCAAACGAGCTGAAAGCCGTCACGCAGAACAGAACCACAGTTAAAACGGTAATGGCAGTTGCTTTCAAGCGCAAGAATTTTCACTCGCTTTCTTGATAGTATTCACTCACTACCTGCAAGGCAGTATGGCGAAATTCAGTTTCTTACTCTGACTTTTGCGCATTTAACCTATTTATCTGCTCTCTGGGAGCATGTAGAGCCTTTATTTCTATTTATAGTACACGGGAATATCATCCACCCTTTAAAAAAACTGAGATTGGAAACGTGCACTTGGTCTTTACTCCCAGTAGGCAATATACTTTTCCTACTGGGAGGCGTACATAGTTCCATGGACATCTTGTCATGTTGGGCCGTATAGTCACAAAAGGTTGCAAGCGGGGGCATATTATATGCTTATATTTTATTTTACTTCATGAAACAATCTCCTGTCTGATAAAATATCTTCTATGATAGTAGGAACCCAAGTAATGATATCGCTCAATAAAATCATTCTAAAAGTTTTGATTTCTAACAGCTTTTCACCCGGAATAGGGGTAGATACCCAGGTCGGAACGTGCCCACCGTAAGCGACCCCGGCTCCGAGACAAGAGAAAGTGTGGGCGGCGTGGTCCTTTTTTATTACTACACTAACCTGCTTTGGTGATGGTTTGACGTTGATATCAACTGATCAACGCTCAAGTTACAAAGATATGTTAAGTTGAAACACCATTTTGAGTTCGACCCTGCGAAAGTCAGTCGAACCAACGTCAAGTACCACACCGGTATAAGTGGAGCCCGGCGAATGGGAGAAACCGCGTAAAAACTGGTGTTCTTTATGGAGTTTCGGAGGAGCGTCAGCCGTCTCATGTTCAGGATTCGTCAAAGTAGATTATTAACATGGTATATAGTGTCATTAAGGGAGCATCAGCAGAATATACTGATAAAATCACGACTTTGACGATCTCCTAGTCTCATGTTAAATTTAATTAGTAATGAGACGTCTTTTCTGCATAGATTAACAATTTTCCCGCTAAAATCCAAATAGTCCCTAAACAACGTCATTGTGATTAGTTTTATTACTGCCAGTTTGCGAGTGGTAACATTTAAAGAATAGTATAGTCATTACTGACATCGTAAGATCTTTGGTAAATATTGATAGGTATCTATAAGTTTAAGGATTATGGATATAGCGATCAATAAAAGAAGTACTTGTTAAAAGTGGATCGGGCTGCGATATAATTTTTTGTCCATCATACATTGTTATTGCGTTATAAATATATGAACCTAAACTATTTATGTTAGTACTTCTTGAATCAGCGGCATAAGCATTTGTCCAGGTGATAGTACCGTAATCAGAAAGTGTTGTGTATGCCCCATTAACCACTGGACGCTCTTCTATCCATTCCACATAATAAGGATCATAGTAGAGATTGGCTGATTCAACCACAACAGGATCCCAAGTTCCTGTAGTTAAATTTGCAACAGAGTAACAAGCTAAATTTGTATCTTCATGATGCCATACACATACTTGAATTCGGTCACCGGGGTGTATGGGACTTGGTAGAGCAATCAATCTTTTATCAGTACCTGGAGCAAAATAATCATACCATCCATAATATTCATAATTATGCATCATCGTTCCTACTTGCTCTAACTTTCCGCTACCGAACATTCCACCAATACCAACCCAAGAACACTCATATGAATTAAGAACTGAATCGGGTTGTTCTGTAGGTTGTATAAATATACCTTGAACTGAAGTAAATTTAAATAAAGCTGCGGTGCCGTAATAACCAGACCAGTTTTGAGATGGATAATTACTAGCTGTTAAATTGCTGGTTGATATCTCATTAACTGCCATGTTATCTGATTTCTGTGATATGTGTCTAATTATTTTAAGCTTTGGTTCAGAAGAAGTTCTTTTATAATAAATTATATTATTTTGCCATTCAGTTAATCCTTTTTCATCCTTTGGTCTAGGAGGTAAGCAATATTCTTCAAGTTGTTCATCAGTTGCTGTAAGGGGATTAAATCCTTCCGGTGGGACGAGGTATTTGTTTTTTACACCATCAATGTAAAAAATATAAGCTTTGCCACCGTCTGGCAGTAATTCTATCTCTGAATAAGTTAATTCTATATCTGTATTATCAGGTTGCGTTGCTCCAGAGGCATTAGTTGCGCTCATAGGAGCAAGTATAAAACAGCCTATTATGGTCAAAGTAAGGCAAATTTTTTTCCAGTTCACTATATTTCATCCTTTCATTTAGTTTTTGTGTTTACAAAATTTGTAGTTTTTTTGTAAAGCATTCTTAATTTAAGGTTTAGCCCATTGGATTCACCCCATTCCATACTTAGGTGCGAGATTAAAAAACCTCCATGTTACATCATTGCAAGGCTTTTTAATTAACATTATTTATTTAGGTTCAATAGCCTGCTGTAGACGACAAATATATAACTAGCTATTTCCCGTGGCAAAATTCTTACTAGGTATGAGACGATTCCAAAACGCCAAGCCCTTGATAAATAAGGCTTCCAAGACATCTAAAATTGGCTTTACCTACCAGGACCACGTCAAAGTCACAAACAAACAGTTTAAACACCACTTAACTCCAAAGCACGTTGAGTATTCCAGCTGAGATTACGCAAACCGGAGGCAATGGATTTCACACCTTTTAATCGTAATAAGCTGATAACAAGGTTACGTATAGTAGCAAAAACACGGAGAGCAGAGCCGGTCCGGATATGCGAGCGGTCTTCATCAAAGGTTACATCACGCACCAGTGCAGGGAATTTTCAATAGACCAGTTTCCAACAGATATCCACTGTCTGCTTTATCCGGAGCTAAAACCGCTGGTTGTTAACAACAAAGATTAACCGTTTTGCTTTTTGCGCTTGTGACCAGCCAATCCATTTTTCACGGTGGCTGCTTTTAAAGGGGGAAGCGCCCCAGCCAATCAGCGCAACGATCGTTTAACACGGCTACGTATTTGAGCGTCTTGCCGGTCAGTGTCGGAATCCCAGATAGTGATGCTCATTCACTAAGTCGTTCCATTGCTTTTCCTTCATCGGCTGTAATGGGCCGAACGATCAGAACATTGAGATCATAACTTTGAGATATATAGGTATTGTCCGGTGTTGTTCTGGTGACGAGTTAATATTTGCCATGGCCCCCATTTATATGGAGCCTCTCACTCTTGTTTCCAATGTCTGAAGAGCGCACAGCTTCGCTTTAGCCCTTACCAGTCAATTCTAACATTGGTTTTTTCAGTAAACATTGTTTATTTCATTATACAACCTTAAACGTAATATAACAATATAAAATATAACATAAAGTATTTTAACGTGATTCGCATTGCAAGTTCTACCCACAGCATTAGGCCGTACGTGACAAAACTTAATTACCTTGTCATACGGTTAACATTTTGTAAATAAAAAAACAGCTCTACCTTGTTTTCTTAAAATGTTCCTGGTGGAGCCTGGAGGTCTTTTTTAATCAAAGCGGTGCAGAAGGAAGTCTTGACGGTCAAGGTTTCCTACCCAGCGACTACGGACCTAAAGATGTGGATAGCTAAGCAGCCTTGAGCAGTGGATAGATCCATATGAAATGCTCTTATGCAAACTACTATGTTCAATTTCAACGAATGCTGCCATTTATATTTAAAAAGGGTGAAGCCGGCGTATTCTGGCCGGCTTCACCCTTTTGTCTGGAGCCTGATTACTATCCACCCAGATAATTGTCTAAAATGTCCCAGCGCCTCTGTGAATGGTAACCGTCGTACTCCACCTGCCCGCAGGCGCGGCGGCGTTCTTGGCCGTGGTAAACGTTTATGGCTTCCATGCAGTCCCCGATGATTGTTTCGGCAATAAGCTGGGCATGACGGGTATTTTTGCGGGGTGAACCCAGCTCTTTATGCGGCACCCTGGTGCCGACATGTACCTTCAAGCCTCCTTTAGCGGCCAGAGCCAGGGAAACCGGTGGAATGGCCAGCTCACGCAGTGGAACAGACAGCAGGAGCCGGCGGGAGACCGCGTGTGGGCCGTGGCTGGGTGAAGCTGTGCCGAGGCTTTGTTCCAGCCCCAGAGTCTGGTTCAGTTGGTAACGGACTTTGAGGACATGGTTGGCCAGGTGGGACAGGTCTTTAATGTTTTCCCCCGGGTAACAGTCGGTCAGGGCCATGTCGGCGCCCTTGCCAACTATGTCGGCAAGTTCCATTATTTTTTCAGAAATATTTCCGTCCATATCGCCGTCTATAAACAATACTGTGGTGGCCCCCCTTTCCAGCGCTGCTTTTGCCCCAATCGCCCGCGGGATATCAAACCCAAGGGTTTCTGTGAAGTGCAAGGGCAAAATTTTTCCTGTCAGGATGTGCCGGACGATGTTGTAGGAATTATCGTTGCTCCCGTTAATGACTGTAATAATCAGTTCAGCCGGAATGGACAAAAGGGTTTCAATTGTCCGTTCCAACCTTTTTTCCTCATTTTTGATCGGCACTACAGCAGCCAGCATCTTATCACTCCCGTGTTTTTAAAAACCGGTTTCTTAATGTGTAATATATGGAAAAATTAATGAAAAGTTACCGACCTTGCACTATCCCAATACCATTACTCCCTTCATATGATATTAGAAAAACCTAAAAGGGGTATTGGTCATGGAGGAGTTTCATAAGGGAGATGTTGTGGGGCGCAAGTCTTATGGTGTAGACATTTATTTTAAAATCATAGATTTTTTTGAATACAGTAACGGGAAGAAATTCGCCAGGCTGAAGGGAGTATATACAAGACTCTGTGCCAGCGCCCCTATGGAGGACCTGGTCAGGATAGACCCAGGCGCACAGATGTCCCGTCTACGGGATGTTACTTTGAAGAGTAATGAGCAGATGGGCCGTATTTTTGCCCGGCGGCAAAGGGAGCGTGAACTGTTTTGGGGCAGAGCGGTGCACAGCGACAAGGAGCCTCCCAAGAAAGAAAGCAAGGTGGAAGGGTTTGATATACCTGGTACCGTCCTCCATATCGACGGTGACGGGGATTACCTGGATTTGTGTATGACTACTTACAAGCAGCTCAGTATTCCCGCCGATGGCTACAATATCCCTGAGGAGAAACAGCCTGAGGTGGTGGAGGACCTCCTAAAAAAGCATGCTCCCGACATGCTGGTAATTACCGGGCATGACGGTTTTATAAAGGGACGTGAGAATTTTAAAGATATAGATAATTACTACTCCTCCAAATATTTTATGGAAGCGGTCAAAGTGGCTCGAAACTATGAGAAAAGCAGGGATGACCTGGTTATTTTTGCCGGCGCCTGCCAATCTCATTATGAATCTCTGCTAAAAGCAGGCGCCAACTTTGCCAGTTCCCCGCAGCGTGTGATGATTCACGCCTACGACCCGGTTTTTGTAATGGAGAAAATCGCCTACACCTCCATATATGATCCAATTTCTATTAAGGATATCATTGCGGGGACCATTACCGGGTTTGACGGCATCGGCGGGATGGAATCACGAGGAAAATTTCGGTTGGGTATACCTGTTTCACCATATTAGGCCGCGTACCCCTTTTAAGACTCATGCATATGATGGTGCAGGGGCAAAAATTCTAGTTCGAAAGGCTTTTCGAACAACCTTTATCAATTAAAGGGGGTTTGCGCATGGAACGGTATTTTAGGGCGCTAAACAAAACGCGCGATAAATTGTTGCGCCTTCAGAATGTTGTCGGCCTTGGCATAGGGCATAAGGAGATTGGATCGGAAAACACCGGAGAACCGGCCTTTATTGTTTATGTGGAAAAAAAGCTGCCTGTTGAAAACCTCATGCGTGGTCATGTGGTGCCTGAAAAAATAGGCGGGCTTAATACCGATGTGGTTGAAATAGGAGTTGTCCGCGCGCTTGGAGTCAGGACTTCAAGGGAAAGACCGGCTCAGCCGGGAGTGAGCATAGGACACTACAAGTCAACGGCCGGTACTTTTGGAGCGGTGGTTAAAGACAAGCAAACCAAGGAACTGATGTTGTTGTCCAACAACCATGTCCTTGCCAATGGCTCCAGCATTCAGGAGGCCCGGGCCAAACCCGGAGACCCCATCCTGCAACCAGGTCCATACGATGGAGGAACGCTCAAAGACCGCATAGGTACACTTTTGCGTTACGTTCCCCTGGAGAAAAGTGTTGCCAGGTCGGATTGTCCGGTGGCCTCGTCTGTGGCGCGGGGGGGCAACTTCCTGCTCAATATAGTCAAAAGGGACTATGAAATCCGGTTTTATAAACGCTTTAGTACTGAGAACACGGTGGACTGCGCGCTGGCTAAAATTGATTCAATAGACCTGGTAGCGCCTTCTATTCTTGAAATAGGCGATATCACGGGAGTGGCGGAGGCTAAGCCGGGCAAAAAGGTGCAAAAAAGCGGCAGGACTACCGGCCTTACCAACGGAGCTATAAAATCGGTCGGCACAGTGCTGCAGGTCGAGATGGACAAAGATGAGAAGGTATGGTTTTCCGATCAGGTTGTTACCGAGTTGATATCCCAACCGGGTGACAGCGGAGCTTTGATCCTGGACCAGGAACGGAAAGCGGTGGGCTTGTTGTTCGCAGGGTCGGATAAGTTGACCATTTTTAACCGGATTAGCAATGTGATGGATCGCCTGGGATTTGAATTTTAGTGTTTGTGAAGGTCAGGCAAGTATTAAAGTTTTGATTTAAGCCGCCTCACCTTTAGGCCATCCCGGCCATATATTAATAACCGAGGAGGCTTACCATATGGTTTACCGGTCAGTTTTCTCAGGCGACGCTGCCTTGACTTTTTTGGGAGAAAACATTCCAGCGATTGGTCCCAAATTTAATAACAGAGAAGAGGCCATAGCGGTAGCACGGCAGTATCTTGAAGGGATACATCAGATGTCTGGTAAAGGCCGTGAAACACCTGTACAGATTTCCCTCAACAGGCAGGCTGACGGCCGGTATTCCCTGGTGGTTATGGGTTCCAGGCAGGTGATTGGTAAACTAAACAACCTCGATGAACTGTTATTAAAGAGGTTTCGAAAAGGGCTGAAGAAAAAATTGTTTATTCTGACCTGTTTTGTCGATGGGGCGGATGGACAGGAGTGTCTGGTACTCACAGAGGGTTTAGGAGCGGTTTTTTACACCCCCAATGCAATCAAAAACTGGCGCCCGTAAAGGCGTTATCCCGATGCTATGGTTTGAACAGGAATTAAGCGCATCGGTAAAGGGCGGTGACCATGAGCAATAACATATCCGGTGGTTTCGAAAAGAGCTTTGCTCGTGGCTGTCAGGAAAACCACCGGCTTGGTAAAAAGAAATTAACTGAAGAAGCATATCTGGCCGGCAAGAACCTTGGCTATAACCTTGGATACAACCAGGGTTTTGAGTCCGGTTATGATAAGGGTTATGCTGAAGGCAGCAACCTTGGCTATAACAATGGGTTCGTCGCGGCGCTGCGAGGAGACGGGGAGGACGCTCTCCAGACCGACAGGACACCTGAGATACAGGTCCTTGAAACCATACGGAAACTGATCACCGGCGGACAGGCCAGAGTGTTCCTGACAGGTCCTTCTGCGAGAGATGCCGAAACTTTATTAAAGATCCTGAATATTGAAGCTGCGGTTGTCAACCGCTTCCAGTAAAAGCAGGTTTGGAACTGCTATGAAAATACCTGAATATGTTGAGAGAAGAATAAAAAAACCATTGAAAATCTGAATTATCCTGTATAGATCAGATTTGTTTAGCTTTTATAAGCCAGGTTGCTACATTTTAACATCTATTTCTAATTAGGTGTTAATTTGAAAGGTCAGTAGTTAAGTACCTTAGTTGCTAATATTTTAGGTCTTGAACTAATATTACCGGCTTTGCCATCGCGTCCCTTTAGCAGGTATAGTAGGCTGTACAAGCATTATCTTGTTCATGCCTATTTTTATTTTACCATGTTAGTCGCAGGCCCGGCAGCTGTAATTGGCAAGGGCGCATAGCGCAGCTTTCCAAATAACCAGCTAACTGGCGCTTGATGACTGAATAAAGGCCGAATCTCAATAAATTTGGGTACGGAGGAACCAATCTCAGGGGTGAATCCCATTGAGTTGTGCGCCAGGACATGAGAACAAGAAAATGAGACATTAAACGAAAGTTGCGGAAAGCGGAAATTTAAACAGCCAATTAAGCGGGTGTTGGAGGAAAAATGACAGGCGCTCCGTTGTCTGCGGCAAATGTCCCAACGGCTGCATTACCACCCAACTTCCCAGATCTCACGTCTAACGTCCCACCTCTCAAAGGGTAGGTTTATTCTTTTTACCGAACCCGTCAGCTAACTCCGGAGGCACAAAGAAAGGGGAAAATCAACTAATGAGCTTCCAGTCAAAAGGCCTAAGGCCGAGATCCTTAGTGTTTATGTTCCTTTTTGCCTTGCTGCTGACCCTGGGCTTAACGGGAACAGCCCTGGCGGCAGACGCCTATGTCCCCCTGACTACCGATGAATCACAGATGGTCGATCTGATCAACCAGGCCCGGACGAACGCCGGTCTGGCGAAACTCACGGTAAATCCGGCGCTTTCGGGCCTGGCCCGGATAAAAGCCCAGGACATGGCCTCCAACGGTTACTTCAGCCACACTTCGCCTACCTACGGGTCTCAGCAGGATATGATGAAGGCTGCTCAGATCGAGTTTGTTTACGCGGAAGAAAACATTGCCAAAGCTCCAACTATCGGTTCAGCCTTTAGCGCGCTGCAGAATTCAGGTACAACGCGGGCCAAAATGCTGAGCAGCAATTTTGACCAGGTTGGAGTTGGGGTGATCACCAGCGGTAATTACAAGATTATCGTGCAGATGTTTGCCGGAGGGAAAAAGGTAGTTACCACTCCTTCACAGCCACCGGTAGAATCCCCGGCGCCAACGGACAGCGGTCTGACCGCCGACGAGCAGCAGATGCTTAATCTGGTCAACCAGGAGCGGGCAAAAGCGGGACTGAAGCCCCTGCAAAGCGACCCGACCCTGGTCAAACTGGCCCGGATGAAAGCCCAGGATATGATTGACAATGGATATTTCAGCCACACTTCGCCCACCTACGGTTCGCCGTTCGATATGATGAAGAAGTATGGGGTGCAATACAGCTACGCCGGAGAGAACCTGGCCGGAGCTTCCACGGTTAGCAGCGCTCACGCAAATTTAATGAACTCGTCGGGGCACCGGGCCAATATCTTAAACAGCAACTACACCAAAGTAGGTATTGGGGTGGTCAGCGGGGGGCCCTACGGCAAGATGTTTGTACAGATGTTTATCAAGCCGGTGTCAGGTTCTCAGTCAACCCCAACTACGCCGACAACTCCAACTACGCCCACAACACCCACAACACCCACAACACCCACAACACCCACAACACCCACAACACCCACAACACCTACAACACCTACAACACCCACAACACCCACAACACCTACCACGGACAGCGGTCTGACCGCCGACGAGCAGCAGATGCTTAATCTGGTCAACCAGGAGCGGGCAAAAGCGGGACTGAAGCCCCTGCAAAGCGACCCGACCCTGGTCAAACTGGCCCGGATGAAGGCCCAGGATATGATTGACAATGGATATTTCAGCCACACTTCGCCCACCTACGGTTCGCCGTTCGATATGATGAAGAAGTATGGCGTGCAGTACAGCTATGCCGGAGAGAACCTGGCCGGAGCTTCCACGGTTAGCAGCGCTCACGCAAATTTAATGAACTCGTCGGGGCACCGGGCCAATATCTTAAACAGCAACTACACCAAAGTAGGGATAGGTGTAGTCAGCGGAGGCCCTTACGGCAAGATGTTTGTGCAGATGTTTAATGGCTAGATCCGGCCGCCCCTTCTTAGGGCTCAGATGAACGTACCCTTTTTTTACAAAAAAGAGTAATAATTAGCAGCGAAAGAAAGAGGACCTGGTTCCTCTTTCTTTCGTTTTTTCGTTTACGCTACGTTTTTAGCACTTTTTTGAATCACCCTCATATATTAGTATAGAAAAGTTTTGAAAGGAGGAGTAAATATGGCTGGAACCGAACGGCTTAAAGTCAATCTGGTCCAGGGTGAAAATAGAGTCCAGACCGTAGTCAAGGGACAGATTGAAGTTCCTGAAGCGAAGCCGGATGTAGAAAAAATTCTGTCAAAAACAGCAGACGCCAAAGTTAGAAACGTTAGTGTTGTCCCCAACAAAGTTATTGTAGAAGGAACACTCTCTATACAAGTGACCTACGTTGCTTTTAAGCCGGATCAGTCTGTCCACTCATTCGATGACGACTTGAATTTCACGACCTATGTGGATGTGCCGGGCGCCGAACCTGGAGATGACTACTTTGTTCAATTTACAGTCGAGGATGTGAGCCTGACTACCAGCAGAAGGAACCCGCGTAAATTTGACGTTGCAGCAGTATTGAGTACATTTGCAAAAATAACCCAAGTCGATGAGATGGAGATACTTACCGAAACGCCTGCAGGAAATGTGGCCCTGGAGACTGCGGATCTTACGGTTGAGCACCTGATTGGGGACAAAGAAACCAAGCAGATTATTGTCAGTGACGTATTTGAAGTACCTGAAGAAAAGCCGGAAGTTGAAAAAATCCTCAAGGTCAAGGCGGAGGCTGTAATAACCGATAAGAGACTGGTGGCCAACAAGGTCATTGTAGACGGCGAGGTCAGACTCCAGATCCTTTATGTCGCATTCGAACCCCGGCAGTCGGTTCACGACCTGCACCATACCATCAGATTCAGTGCTTTCGTGGAGGTCCCGGATGCTCAGCCAGGTATGAATGTCCACGTGCTGGCAGAGGTTGAAGCAGCGGATGTAGAACCGGTAATCGACCCTGCGCTGAGGGCGGACGTTATCATCAAGCTAACCGTGTTTGTTTCTGAAACAAGGACTTTGCATGATGTCCCAACCCTATTAAAGAATGAGGAAGGTTATACCAAGAGAAAGCTGAAAGTAGACCGCGAAATCGGAGCCGGGGACACCCAGGTGGTGTTGAGAGAAAGTATTGCAGTTCCTGAGTCGAAGCCCGACATAATGAAAGTCCTTGATGCAATTGTCGACCATGCTGAAATAACCGATACCAAAATACTTAAGGGCAAAGTTATCATCCGTGGCTACGTAAATGTGGAGATTGTTTACGTGAGCACCGAGCCTGACCAGGCTGTGCACGCCTTGCACCAGCAACTTAATTTCCGTACCTTTGTCATCATTGAGGACGCCAAGCCGGGCATGGATGTCGACGTAACAGTTGAGCCGGAGTTCGTAAGCGCTGACCAGGTTGGCGTGGATGTCCATACCGAGGTCGTGCTGAGCGTATCGGCAACCGTTACCGAAATGATCCAGCAAGATGTCTATGTGCCTGAGGAAGTGGTACCAACAGTTACTCCAACCGAGACCCCCTGTCCGCCCATTGATTATGTCGTTAGGGCCGGTGATACCCTTGGAAAGATTGCGGCTGCTCATAGAGTAACTGTTCCAATGATCCTGGAGCTAAATCCACAAATAACCAACCCGGATGTCATCGAGGTGGGTCAGGTTATCAAGATCCCTTGCCCGGCCATGGGCTGAAATAGCGAAGGTCAGTTGGTTTTTTAAAATAATCAAATATAAGGAGGTTTAACGAGAATGTCTGTGCCATTTCAGTATCTTTTCACCGAGACCCAACCGGCGACGTGCATCGAAATCAAAGTTCCGGTTGTCATTGAGGCAGTTGACGTTGAGCAAGTTGTAGAAAGTACAATGACCCTTCCCGAACTTGCAATTAAGGTAGACAAAATTCTTGCTTCTATACGTGACCTTAGGGGAACAGCGGTATTCGTTGATGAAAACGTATCTGGTGATATCGTTCTAGTGCCACTTGGAGGCATACCCGGCGTTTTGAGAGAATATACGGTCAAAAAGGTGATTGTCAGCGGCACCATCCACAAGCAGATTTTCTTTGTCAACAAGAATAATGAGGTCAGACACACAGCCGAAGACCTTCCTTTCACCAAGCTTGTTGAACTGCGGACTCCCAGGAAAATTTCCAACAGGAACGATGTCTTTATACAGTTCCACAATATCGATGTGGATATCAACTGGGAACTCCAGAGAGCCAGCCGGCTTCACCAGACTGCTGTTGTCCAGCTTACCGCCAAGGTAGTGGAGGACCGCCAAATCTTTGTACAGATCTGCCCCAGACCGAGAGAGTGTCCGCGGGGGAACCTGGCCAGGGATCCCGGCCTGGAAATCTGGGCGGACGCTGCTCACCCGGTCTTCTGGGGCGCCAGCAATGTAGCCCAGACTACCGTTTCCCATGCCGGCGCCTTTGCAGCTGAGATTGGTCGTCTGAATCCACTATTACCGGGGTCTCTGTTCCAGATGGTGACCAGGGGCATCGTGGGCGGGCGCCAGTACCGGCTCACCTTCTGGGTAAGAGAAGATGTTTTCGGCGCGGGGGTCAGCGATTTCTCCTTGACTGCCGAGGTTGTGTTCTTTGATCACAATGGTATCCAGGTTGGTATTGGAACCCAGACCGTGGCCAGTACAGGAATTCCTGAAACATCTTACAGCCAGGTCCAGTTTGTCACCCCGGTTACCGGTACAAACGTGGCCTCCGCTATGATCCGTTTTGCCTTTACGCCGGGTTCTACCAATACCAATACGGTCAAAATCGACGACGTGATGCTGGAGTGCGTTCCGCTAACACTTGGCGAGGCCCAGATATAAGGACGGAACTTGCGAAAAGACTTATGTTAGGATATAAGAATCTTTTGGGACAACTGGCTGACCCCCGGTGTTAATACTGCCGCCGGGGTTTGGCTGTATACGCCGGGGATTTCAAGGTACGCTGCAATGGCTGGCGCACCAGCTATTGCAGCCACACTCCACATCTTATTTGACATGCAATTTTAAATTGTCACTAAATCAGCAGTCTCCAAGCTGTTGAAGCTGTTGGAAAGCAGCTTTTTTTTTGCAGTAATTAGTTTTTGAAAGGGGGCTTTCGTGTTTGATTAATAACATGGGCGCACTGATTGAAAAAGTGCAAAAGATGCAGCAAGAACTAAGAAACATGACCATAGAAATAAGCGAAGAGGGAGGAGCCTGTAAGATTGTTATCAACGGGCATCAGGAAGTGCAGGACATTAAAATTGCACCATCCCTGCTGCGTCCGGAGCAGGCCGGCGTATTGGAGTCTTTAATCCTAAAAACCGTAAACAAAGCTATTGTGGAGTCAAAAAATATTATTAAAAGCGAGGTAAGCAAAATGACCGGAGGAATGAATTTCCCCAATATTCCGGGAATGTTTTGATTGTCGCTTAGGAGGGATTGATATGACGGAAGGCGGCGCCGGTCCTGGCGCTCTTGAGGATTCTGTGGTCAGGATACTTGAACATCAGACCAAATACGGCATTGATCAGGATACCATGCTGATTTATTTGAGTTCTGTAAACTTAATGAGTATATTGAATCTGCTTAACCGGCGTTACGGCGGCAGCGCCGGCATTGCCCCGGCAACGCTTCCTTTACCTCCGTTGATGGCCGGGACGCCGCAGGCAGGAGGCCCGCCGCTGGAAAACATGCTGGGTGCGCTGCTAAAAATGCTGGGTTCCCAAAGTAATGGGGATTCCACGGGGCAGGGAATAAACCCGGCCACATTGCTCAATATGCTGGCGGCCCTTAGTCAAAACGTTGACCTGGGCAAGATGATGGGAATGCTGTCAGGTTTGATGTGCCCTCCCGGTAAAACGGCGGCAAGCCAGCAGCAAGATACCGCAGGTCCATCCTGCGGCAGTGAACTAGGTCCTGCCAAGCCGGGTTTCAAGGAAATTGATAAAAGCAGGGAAGACGGAGGTGAAAAGAGAGAAGTACCTAAGATCATGAAATGGGACCAGCTTAAATAAAAAAGGGGGCGCCTAAGGGCCTGTTGACAAAAGGGCTGAGCGTGAAGAACGCTCAGCCCTTTTTCAACAGGCCCTTAGCAGGCGTCTTTTTTGATCGCAGGTCGTAAGGTCATCTACGAATAAATTCGCAACTACATTTTAAAAGCCAGTCCACGTTTTTGCCTCAGTATGGTTTACCATGCAGGGAGCCGAGCCGGTAGAGTTTATGATTTTTAAGGTTGTGTTGATTTGATTCAATAGAGCTACGGCGCGTTAGCGCCATATTGGATCAGCCGGAGGCAAAGAACGTCATTATGATAAACAACTTGCACATCTAATAACGGTGTACTTTTAAGCGTTTTACTGGTTGCTGTTGTGAGGGGTTTGGTCTTTTATTTTAAGTATGGTTTCGTGAAAATTATCAAGGCCGTTTTTAATGCTTTTTACCGCTTCGTTTGTGACTTGGAGTATGGACATCATGACTTCCAAATTCTGCTCGGTCTCAGGGTTGTTTGCCAGTAAAAAGAGGATCGGGTTTACTGCCTGTTTCATTTTGACACCTCCACAAAAAAATAAAAAGCCGGACAAGAACGGCAGCCCGGCCGGTAAGCCCTCTCGCAGGACTGCTCGTTGCGGTTAAAAGTACAGGTCGATTATTCCGGGGGGTGGGCCACATTGTCCTCGGCCGTTTGGGATTGGCTTGCTGCGTTTGATTTATTATCTGCCAGATTCATCATGAGCGGCGCCATATTGGCTTGAAATGTCTCAAGGCCGTTTCTAATGGTCATTACGGAATCTTTAGCTGCCGTCAGGAAGGAACTGAGGTTTTCCAACTTTTTCTCAGAGTCGGGGCTTACTGCCAGCATCATGAGTATAGGCAATAAACGGTACAAGATGTACACAACTCCTTTCATCTCTTGATGCGGTATGCTGTTTGGTTTATTTTATGTTGCCGAAATCATTTCTGTTACACCACATGTCTGTGCATGTGCCAACGGCATGGCGACCTACTCTGAATACGAGGTGTGAATTCATTCGCACAATAGTTATGTTAGATGCCCAGGTCCGGCGCTGGCGCGCCGTGTGCGATTAAAATCGCACGGTGTTTTCATGATACCTGGCGCCGCGATAGCGGCGTGTGGTACTATCCGGGAATAAAGGAGGGACTTAAGGAGAAAATACGTTAAAAAGGTTGTAGAGGAGTCAATTATGGCGCCTAAGTTCTTACCTCTGATCATTGCTGCTCTTTCCGGGGTGGCTATGGCTATCCAGGGCACATTAAATTCTGCGCTCGGTAAAGTAGTTGGTTTATGGGAAACCACCTTTATTGTTCACCTCATCGGACTCCTGCTGGTTGCAGTCCTCTTGTTTGTCTGCCGTATGGGAGACGGCTGCCTGGCCCAGATACCCCAGGCTCCCTGGTATACCTACCTTGGTGGTATTCTGGGCGTCATAATTATATATTGTGTCGTCAGGGCTATTCCCAAGATAGGGGTGGCTCCAGCCACCACTGCCATCGTCCTGGCGCAGGTCCTGACAGCGAGTTTGGTGGACCACTTCGGACTTTTTGGCATGAACAAAATACCGTTTAGTCTTTATAACCTGATCGGAACTCTGATGATGGCCGGAGGCGCCTGGCTGATCCTTAGGCAATAAAGCTAAGGGCCATGATTAAGATTAAACCCGCCAACATGCCTGTATAGGCCAATGACTTATTGCTGCGGCGGGACTCAGGAGCCAATTCTCCAAGGACGATATAGGTCATGGCCCCTGCGGCAAAGGCCAGGAGCAGTCCGATAAAGGTGTAGGAGGCTGCTACCAGCTCCAGTCCAACAAAGGTGCCGAGCGGTGTCACCAGGCTGATTATGGCGTTGAGCGCCAGTACCCGGCCGGCCCCCATACCCCCGTACCTCAAAGGAGCAGCCGTGGCCATCCCCTCCGGGATGTTGTGGAGTCCGATGGCCAACACCAGGATTGGTCCCAATCTTTCCGCCGCGGCAAATCCTGCGGCAATAGCAAATCCCTCCGGGAGATCATGCAGGGCAATTCCTGCGGCAATGAGGTAACCCATTTTTAAATAGCCCCTGCCTCTAAAAAGAGAAGGGGCCAAAATATTGAGCCCCAGGTCCAGGAAAGCCATGAGAAGGATGCCGCCGGCAAAACCCGTTAGGGTGGCGGCAAGGCTGCCATAATGTAAGGACGAGGGCAGCAGGTCAAAAATAATAACGGCAGTCATAATGCCGGAGGCAAATCCCAGCATTAGAGAAATAGAAGCGGGTCCCAGGCGGCCGAAGGCAACAACAAGGAGGGCTCCCAGGCAGGTTCCCAACCCGGCAATTAGCCCCAGTAACACAATCTCTCCCAAAACTGCACCAGCCTTTGCAAATAGTGTACTGTTCGATCATATTAGGCGGTGCAGGACAGTAGACCAAAAACATACGTACTAATCAGTTTTGCAGCCCATTATAAATCCGAGTGTATCGCAATGGTAAAGGTCATAGTTAACTGGTTCTCGAAAAGCCGCATACTCACACGTCTCTTAAGCCGGTATAATCAGGACCTGGCCCGGGTAAATCACATCCGGGTTGGCGATCAGGTTCACAGTAATGAGTGATTCCAGGCTTTTGCCATATTTCTGCGCAATCTCCCACAGGCTTTCCCCGGCCTGCACGATATGCTTGCGCTGTCCTCCCTGCGCGGCGCCCGTTAGGCTCTCGGTCTTTGATTGGACTGTCCCGGCTGAAATTTCTACTGCCGTGCCAATCATCACCCTTGGGAAAAGTTCTTCCACATCCTGGTTGTACATGCGAATACACCCGTTGGAAACATAACCTCCAATCGACGGAGGATTATTGGTTCCGTGGATACCGTAATTCCCTCCCGGGACAGACAATCCCATCCAGCGTGTACCCAGGGCTCCGCCGGGGTACATGATCTTCTCTCTAACGCTGTAGCTGCCGGTTGGTGTAGGTGTTGAAGGTTTCCCTACTCCAACCGGGTAGGTATTTACCAGGCGCCCTCCTTCGTGAAAACCAAGGCGGCGGGTGGCCAGGTTTATGGTTATATAACTGCCGTGGGCACGCATTAATTTATCAGCCATTATAGCCCTCCTATCAGAGGTTTGATTATCTTTATTCTATGAGAGGGAAATAGCATTGAGCATCAATGACAACTAAAAAAAATTGTATCATTTGCCTAAATAAGGTTAATAATAACCTTAGGAATAGTGATGGAGGGATGTCATGCTTAATTCTGGAACTGAATGGCTAAGCATGGAGTTTTATTCATCAATCCAAAAGTTTGTGGACGAATACCGTCAGGGTCCGGATGCGCCAAGATCCCGCCTGTTGCGCCTGGCCGGCCTCAGGGAACTGGTCCTGCAAGCTGCCGGCCGTTTTGGCTACGAGGTGGTTAATGCGGACAGCCAGCAAGAGTTATATCCTGCCGGCAGGCTTAAGGGCCGGGTTGTATACTACAGTGTTTATCCTGATAACGCTGTGGTCAGGCGGCATCTGGGAGCAGGAGGGATGGCTGTGTTTATCCGTGAAGGCAAGGTGCTTGTCGCAAACGGCTGCCGGTCCAGGACGATTACCAAAACAAAAACACATCCCTGTAACGTTTCAGACGCAAACCGGCTGGAAGATGCCCTGGCTGCCGCTGCAGGGCTGATGGTCCTGGGCGTGCGGCCGGAAGAAGTTTGGCGTTGCAAAGGCCACCAGAACCAGGATTTTGCATACCCGGAAAAAATCAAGAAATTGTGAAGGAGATAAGAGGATTTTCGGTCTTTTAAGGCTAACTTAATACACGGGAGATGGTGCCCCAGTGAGTATTAAAGCCCGAGCCAGGGCTAAGATAAACCTTACCCTGGAAGTATTAGGTAAAAGACCGGATGGCTACCACGAAGTGGAAATGGTTATGCAGTCAATTGAACTGCATGACTACCTTGAGTTTAGCCCAACACCGGGAAAAATAACCCTGACGGTCGAAGGAGACGGCTTGCCTGCCGGCGCGCAAAACCTGGTGTACCGTGCGGCCGACTTACTGCGCGGCCACAGGGGGATCCGGCAAGGAGCAAGCATCCACCTCAAAAAATACATACCAGTTGCGGCCGGTTTGGCCGGAGGTTCGGCAGATGCCGCGGCTACCCTGATTGCTTTAAATAAGATGTGGGGGACAGGTCTCTCCTTGCTAGACTTAATGAAGCTTGGGGAGCGGTTGGGTTCGGATATACCATTCTGCCTGTTGGGGGGCACCGCGCTGGCCCGCGGCAGGGGGGAAAGAGTGGAGCGGCTTCCAGCTTGTCCCGGTCTGGGTGTGGTACTGGTTAAACCCCCCTTTGGACTATCGACGGCGCATGTTTACCAGTCTTATAAACGGGAAGTAAGCGTCGATAAACCGGATCACCGGGGTATGATTAACGCAATTGAAAAAAACGACGCCCGCGCTATTTGCAGCCACCTGGTCAATATGCTGGAGCCGGTGGCGATCCAGCTGCAGCCGGCGATATCGGTAATTAAAGAAAAATTGCGGCAAGCGGGGGCCTTGGGTGTTCTGATGTCAGGCAGCGGGCCTACCGTATTCGGACTGACTCCGGACCTGGACACGGCCCATGCTGTCGCGGCCCGTTATAACCGGCGGGATGAGCAGGTGATTGTCACCAATATATTAAACACTAACGATAAAGCGTATATTTCTTGCGATTAACAATAACCAAGAGTAAAATATAAATATTATTTCATTTAAATAACGGGGAGGGACAATGATGGACAAGTCAAGACTTATACCTATAAAACTGGACAATTATAAACCCCTTCGTGAAATGGTTTTTGAGTCCCTCCGGGAAGCAATTATCCAGGGGCGGTTGCGGCCGGGTGAACGTCTGATGGAAATCCAGCTCGCCGAAGAAATGGGTGTGAGCCGTACTCCGGTCAGGGAGGCCATCCGCAAGCTGGAACTGGAAGGGTTTGTGGTTATGGTTCCCCGCAAGGGGGCTTATGTGGCGGGCATATCGGTAAAGGATATCGTAGATATTTTTGAAGTGAGGGCTGCCCTGGAAGGGCTTGCGGCCGGACTTTCCGCCGAGAGAATCACGGACGAAGAGATGGATCAACTTGAGCGGTCAATTCATCAAATAAACGTCAGCGCTGAGGAAGATCTCAAAGCGGTAGTGGAAGGAGATACTGCTTTTCACGCTCTTATTTACAAATCCTCCCGCAACCAGCGACTGGAACAGATTATTATTAATCTCCATGAGCAGATTAACCGTTTTCGTATGACATCTTTATCCCAGCCGGGCCGTTTAAAAATCGCTCTGGATGAACACACCAAGATTGTTGAGGCGATTTCCGACCGCAATGTGGAACAAGCCCAGAAACTTGCCACCGAGCATATTGAAAACGCCGAGCAAAGCCTCTTAAATGCCCTCAGGGAGGAAGAAGCTTAATGCTTGACGCTGTTGTCCTGGCCGGGAGCAGCAATGACGGGCCGCTCAGAGAATGCAGCGGGGTCCGCTACGAGGCGCTGATACCGATAGGCGAAAAAATCATGGTCCAGTATGTGGTTGAAGCGCTATTGGGGTGCCGTCAGATAAGGCGGGTGGTGGTGGTTGGTCCCGTTGCAGAGCTTTCCCCGTTTTTTAACGGAGAGCGGGTATCTGTTATAGAGACTCGCGGCGGTATTATGGAAAACATCGAAGCAGGACTGAAGAGTGTCCTTGAGGCTGGCCGGGTACTGCTGGTTACTTCCGACATTCCCATGCTCACAACCCAGGCGGTTAACGATTTCCTCGAGCTTTGCGGCGATATGAGCGGCGACCTGTATTACCCTATCATTTCCAAGCAGGTGGTGGAGAATAAATTCCCAACAACCAGGCGCACCTATGTCAATTTAAAAGAGGGTGTGTTTACGGGGGGAAACCTTTTCTTAATTAACCCCGCGGTTTTTAAGCAATGTGTTGAAAACGGGCAAAAAATTATCAGCTTGCGCAAGAGCCCGGTTGGACTTTGCAGGTTAATCGGCCTGGGATTTGTACTGAAGTTTTTAATGCGCTCCCTGACCATTGCCGAGGCTGAGCAAAAAGTCTCACAGCTTTTGGGCAGGATAAAGGGAATTGTGGTAATGTCAAAATATCCTGAAGTTGGCGTTGATGTTGATAAGCCCGCCGACCTTACTCTGGCGCTGAAGACTTTGGGAGCATAGTTAACTCTGTGGTTGGTCGTAAGGCGTAGGGCGTATCTGTGTTCGTGTTCCTTTGAGATGCGTGCGAATAAATTCGCGCCTGCACTTGATTGGGTATAAGGTGCAAGCGGTAATAGTTAATTTGTTCCAATATTTGTTTCGGTACAATGGTTTGTATCGTCAATGCACTCTGAATCTGCCGGTCCTTGAGGGCCGGTTTGTTGTTTTTTTATGATAAATTCACATGCCTTATCGCTGTGCCAGCGTAAGCAGCCACATTTTCTTTGGGTTTGGCTTTTTGTATGCTGCCCACTTATTTATAAGGTAGTTGTCATGCCTTCAGCGGTATCATGGATCATGAAAACATACTTAGCGAGGTGCGATTTCAATCGCACAACGGCGCGCCAGCGCCGAACTTGTGGCAGCCAATGTTGCATTTGTGCGAATGAATTCGCACCTACATGTTTTGAAGCGATCTGTGTGTATTTTCAAGGTAGTAGCAATGGGCTGACTGCCGGAATAACCTGTAGCAAAAAAAGCGGGGGTGTGTTATGGCTGTAGAGGTTGTAGCTGTCTCGGGACCGGAAGAGCTTCAGGTCTTTAATGCTTTCCCGGGGTCGGTTTACCATGGTTTTTATACGGCGCCGTCCTTTCCAATTATCGATCCCGCCAACCCGAGACGGGATCGCCTGTTTGCGCGGGTGGAAGCGCAGCCTTTTCTGGCGGTGCATAGAGGTTATGCTGCCGGGCGTATTGCGGCCGGCGTCCATACTGAGGGACGGTTAAGGTCTACCGGTTATTTTGGTTACTTTGAAGCTTTACCTGACCCCGCTGTGGCGGCGGCGCTGATTGAAAGCGCTTCAGCATGGCTGGCCGGCAGGGGAGTAAAGGTAATGACCGGTCCTGTTGACCTTACTCCGCACGAGCGGGTGGGCCTCTTGGTGGAGGGTTTCAGGGGTTTCCACCTGCCGGGTATGCCCTATAACCCCCCCTATTATCAGGACCTTTTTAAAGCAAGCGGGCTGGAGCTGGAAATGAACCTGCTGGCTTACCACTATGACCTCAGGAAGTCTTTACCGGAGCGGTTGGTAAGGGTGGCTTCCCGGGCTATGAATAACCATTCCTTAAGTATAAGGGAGCTGGATTTTAACAACCTGACAGCTGAGGGAGAAACATTTTCATGCCTGCATAACGGTTCAATGCCGGGAATCTGGGGTTTTGCGCCTCTTTCCCCGGAGGAGGGCGCCGCCATCTGGCGTAGACTGAAGGGTTTTTATGACCCCGGCTTGATCCTGATCGCTGAAGTTGACGGAAAGCCGGCGGGTCTCTGTTTGACCCTTTTAGCTTTAAGAAGAAACACCGGAATGGCGCTGGCGGGTCCCGGGGCCGCCCGTCTGGCCGTCCTGGCCGTGCTGCCGCCCTTCCGGTTCAAAGGGCTGGAAGCCGCACTGATTCTAGAATGTATCCGCAGGGCTGGCCGGAGAGGCGTCATGCGCTTCGAATTATCCCAAATTGCGGAGAGTAACCGGATGATGAACAAAATTATCCAGAACATGGGGCAAGCCAGGAAGGGCAGGGTCTACCGGGTTTATCGGAGAACGTTTCTCGATTCGTAGTAACCTCACGTCCGCAGAAGTGATCTGTGGGCTCACGTTAGCGTGATTTTAAGGCCCGCCACTGAAAATAAGAGTCCGGTATACGAAGCGATATCCTAAAAATGGAGGGGCGAATTCATTGGCACAAATGCGGCATTGGCTGCCACGAGTTCGGAGCTGGCGCGCCGTATGCGGTTGGAATCGACGCCTACATCGCTGGTGTTTTTATGATACGTGGCGCCGCTGACGGCATGGACATCCTGAAAATAACGTTAAACAAAATTGGGACGAACATGAGCCGCGTTATAAGCCCACAGGTCGTCAGGGGCGAATTTTTTTAGAATAAAAGTCAGCCCGCAGTTTCATAATATTTTTGGTAGATTTAAGGGGGCTTTCTATGACATACACCAGGTGTATACGGAGCTGCCTTGTCCTTTTGTTATTTCTTTTGCTTTTTGCCGCTTGGGTTAATCCATCCGGGGCGGCGCAGGACGGTCAAGGCAACATCCTTATTTTTTGGACTGAAAATGACCGCCTTAAAGCCGTTACGCTCATGACAGCGCAAGGTTGCGGCAATCCGGTGGGTATCGTGGCCATACCGGTATATATCAGGATTAACGAGGGTGAACACCATCTCACCATTTCTGAGACCTACGCAAGGGTGGGCAGGGAAGGACTGACCTGTCGTCTGGAGCAGCTTTTCCAGACGCCCATCGGCAGCTACCTGGCAGTGGACCAGTCGACACTGGAAAAAGCCAGTTGTATTTTCGGGCCAATTATCATGGCAGGCAGGACAACCTCGTTGGCTGAAGTCTTTGAAGGAAGCTACACGGAGGGAGAAATCGAACCCCAGTCCGAGATCCGTGCTCTGGCCGCCCGCCTGGTGGAACCGAAAGCGCTGATTAAGGCGCCGCAAGTGATGATGATTTTAACCACAGAGGTAAGGACCAACCTGGGCTACAGAAGCATCTGGAATATTTACCGCATGGTGGAACTGCAGGGTCCCGGGGTAATCAATAAAAGAGCGCTGACAGGACGGGATTTTTACGTGGGCAACCGGAAATACCGTGACGTTGCGCCGGAAGCGTGGGCGAGAACGCTCAATGATGTCACCAAGGTCTAGCAAATATGCGAGGCAAGTCTTTTAATAACATCACGGATTTTCATCCACTGCCGGCGCAGAAACAGCAACATGTTGTCTGCTATGAAAATACACACAGAACGCTATTCATTCGCACAAATACAACATTGGCTGCCGCAAGTTCGGCGCTGGCGCGCCGTGTACGATTGAAATGGCGCCCGAACCGACTGGTATTTTCATGATACGTAGCGCCGGGATAGCGGCATGTATATCTAATAATAAAAACAAGGAGAGAATTATGTCGGAGGCGGTATTGACACTGGACATGGTCAGGGTTGCCAGGCAGCGGATGGCCGGGGCGGCGCACATCACCCCGCTTGAGTACTCTCATACCTTCAGCCGGTTAACTGGCAATAATGTTTTCCTCAAGCTGGAAAACACGCAGAAAACAGGTTCTTTTAAAATTCGGGGGGCCTATAACAAGGTTATGAGCCTGAGTGGTGAAGAAAAGGCGCGCGGAGTAATTGCGGCTTCAGCCGGCAACCATGCCCAGGGGGTGGCCTATGCCGCAGCCCGGGCGGGTTTAACCAGCGCCATTGTCATGCCTGAGGGGGCGCCGATTTCTAAAATAATGGCAGCCCGTGGTTACGGTGCGCAAGTAATCCTGGCCGGAGGTGGGTATGATGAAGCCTACCACCGCGCTCTTGAGCTCCAGGCGACGAGCGGGGCCACTTTCATCCATGGTTTTGATGATGTGGAAATAATGGCCGGTCAGGGCACGATTGCCCTGGAGCTGCTTGAGCAGATGCCGGACCTGGAGGCGGTGCTGGTACCGGTTGGCGGAGGCGGACTGATCGCAGGTATATCGCTGGCCATAAAAAAATCGAAACCCTCAGTACGTATAATTGGCGTGCAGGCCGGGGGGGCTCCGGCCATGTATCGCTCATACCGGGAAGGCGCCCTGATTGAAAGCAGCAATACCAGCACCTTTGCTGACGGGATAGCGATACGTCGGCCCGGCAAGCTGGCGTTTGAGATCATCCGGAGTTATGTGGACGATATCATCACCGTTGATGACGAAGAGATTGCCGGCGCTATCCTGATGCTTCTGGAGCGTTCGAAACTGGTGGTTGAGGGCGCCGGAGCGGTCGGCTTGGCCTCATTAATTTATCATAAAACATCTTTGACAGGAGCTAATACTGCAGTTGTTTTAAGTGGCGGCAATATAGATGTGAATATTCTTTCCATCATTATCGAGCGTGGTTTGGCCAAGTCAGGCCGTTATGTCCGCTTGCGGACAACCTTGACCGACCGGCCGGGCAGCCTTCAGAAACTGCTGTCGGTAGTCGCTCAAACTCATGCTAACGTGATTTCGATAAATCATGACCGGATTAGACCGGGCATACCTTTAAAACAGGCCGAAGTGCAGCTTGATCTTGAGACGAGGGACCAGGAACACATCCAGGAAATAGTGTCCATACTAAAGAAAAGCAATTATTTGCCAGAGATAATATAACAAAGGAATTATTTTCTTAAAATTTTGGAAATAAGAAGGAATTTGCCAAGTGTTGCAGAAAGAGCTATTTTAAGAGCGGTAACCATATTTGGGAAGGTGGTGAAATTCGTGGAAGTTACCGACGTCAGGGTTCGTAAAGTTTTAACAGAAGGCAAAATGAAAGCAATTGTATCGGTTACTTTGGATGATTCTTTTGTTGTTCACGATGTCAAGGTTGTTGAGGGGCAAAACGGGCTGTTTGTGGCGATGCCCAGCAGGAAAACACCGGACGGAGAGTTTCGTGACATAGCGCACCCGATTACTTCTATCGCTCGTGAATTAATCCAAACCGCCGTTCTACAGGCCTATGCTATGGCTATTTAATTAAATAATTGACAAGTAAGAGCTCTTGCTTCCAGATATGGTTGTCTAATGCCTTGCGCACCGTTTTACCACTTCAGGGCAAATTCACAACCACTTGGAGTACAAGCGCTCTTTTTATCTAAAGCTAGAGGAAATTAAATTTTTTTGTTGAATATGCTAATAATGTGGATTCTCGTGGTAAACCATATTTTAGGGAATCTTCACCATTATTATTATAGAACACTGCAAAGGAGGTCGCCGGATGAGTCTGGCGGCAGTTATTCTTGCTGCGGGTAAAGGCACCAGGATGAAGTCCGGGATGCCCAAGGTGCTTCATAAGATTTGCGGTAGGTCGATGCTGTCTTATGTTCTTGAGGCTGTTGCAGCTGCCGGGGTGGAACAGAATATTGTAGTGGTGGGTTTCGGCGCGGATTTGGTCGCCCAGGAAGTGGCGGGCCGGGGCCAGGTTGCGTTGCAGGCGGAACAGTTGGGAACAGCCCATGCGCTATTGCAGGCGAGCCCTTTATTAAAGGAATTTAATGGCCAGCTCCTGGTACTATGCGGCGATACCCCACTAATTGAGCCTGAAACGCTCTCCCGGTTGGTGGAGACACACCGGGCCACGGGAGCTGTCGCCACCGTGCTGACTGCCAAGGTGGAGGAGCCAACCGGTTATGGCCGGGTGATCCGGGACAAACAAGGCAGAGTGAAAAGGATAGTTGAGCAAAAAGACGCTTCTCCACAAGAAATTGAGGTGCTGGAGATCAATACCGGCATTTATTGCTTTGAGTCCGCCGGTCTTTTTGAGGCGCTGGACAAAGTTACACCGGCCAATGCCCAAGGTGAGTACTACCTCACCGATATTATTAAAACTTACGCCGCGGAGGGCAGGGCGGTCGGCGCAATGCTTCTGGCAAACCAGGCTGAGGCAGCCGGGATTAACGACCGTGTCCAACTGGCCGAGGTGGAGCGGGTGATCAGGTCGAGGGTCCTTTTGGAGCTAATGAGATCGGGAGTAACTGTAGTTGACCCGCAATCTACTTTTGTAGACCGTGGGGCACGGATCGGCCGGGACACGACCATCTACCCTTTTACTTTTATTGAGGGAAGCACGACAGTAGGTGAGGACTGCGTCATTGGCCCGGATACCCGCCTGGTAAACTCAGTGGTGGGAAGCGGTGTAACGATCCAAAACTCCATCGTTCTTGAAAGCTATATCCAGGACCGCTGTTCGATTGGCCCATTTTCCTATATCCGTCCTGAAACCAGGCTGGGAGAGGATGTCAAGGTGGGCGACTTTGTTGAAATCAAGAAATCAGATATCGGTAACGGCAGCAAGGTGCCTCACCTGGCCTACGTTGGCGATGCGACTGTCGGCCGGAAGGTCAACATTGGGGCGGGCACGATTACCTGCAATTATGACGGCCAACAAAAATGGCCCACACATATTGGTGACCGGGCTTTCATAGGCAGCAACACCAACCTGGTAGCTCCGGTCAAAATAGGCGCCGGCGCGACAACCGGAGCCGGTTCCACCATCACCAGGGATGTACCCGACGGCGCCCTGGGCGTGGAAAGGGCCAAGCAAGCCCTGGTGCTTGACTGGGAGAGCAGGAAAAAAAGCAAGGCCGAGAAGGGTAGGGATGGTTAGCGTCTACGTGACCATCTCTCTTCGAAAACCAGAAAAATAATCTGCGGTTAATACATTTTGGAGGTAGTAGGCATGTCATCTCGCAAGAGGCTAAAAATATTTACCGGAAACGCCAATCCCGAACTGGCTGAAGAGATTGCGCAGTACCTGGGGGTATCTGTGGGCGACGCCAAATGCACCCGTTTCTGTGACGGAGAAATCCAGGTTAAAATTAACGAGAGCGTAAGGGGCGCCGATGTTTTTATCATGCAGCCTACCTGCAGTCCCGTTAATGAGCACCTGATGGAACTCCTGATCATGATTGACGCCGTGCGGCGCGCTTCCGCGAAGCGAATTACCGCGGTTCTGCCTTATTACGGGTACGCCAGACAGGATCGGAAAACCAGGGCGCGAGACCCTATTACCGCCAAATTGGTTGCCAATATTCTGAATGCCAGCGGCGCCAGGCGGGTCCTCTGTATGGACCTGCACGCTGGTCAAATTCAGGGTTTTTTTGATATTCCGGTTGATCATCTGCCCGGTGTTCCCATCCTGGCCGAGTATATTTTACAAATAGGGCTTGATAATATCGTAGTGGTGTCACCCGACCTGGGTGGTGTCACCCGGGCCAGGGATCTGGCCGAACGGATTGGCGCCACCATCGCCATAATCGACAAACGCAGGCCTGAGCCCAACGTGGCCGAAGTTTCCAGCATCATTGGCAGCATCAAGGGCAAAAATGTGGTCATGCTGGACGACATCATTGATACTGCCGGGACCATCACCAAAGGGGCCGAGGCTTTAAAACAATGGGGCGCGAATGATATTTATGTGTGCTGCACTCACCCTATCCTTTCCGGGCCGGCGATAAAGCGGCTCGACGAGGCGCCCATCAAAGAAGTGATCGTTACCAATACCATCCCTGTGCCCAAGGAAAAAATGATCGATAAAATCAAGGTCTTATCTGTCGCTCCACTTCTCGGCGAGGCGATCATCCGCATCCATGAGGATCTCTCCGTGAGCAAATTGTTTGATTAGATTTAAAGTGTTTATTGCAGGTGCTCGCTCCATGGTTATGAGCGAAATAATTACAATTTTAAGGTAAGGAGCCGGCGGAAAATTCCGCCGGTGTTTTTGTTGCTTGTTTTCCACAGGAGGTAGCCAGGGACCAAGGAATTCATAGCTTTATGTCGAATAAATCACAAGCAGCCGCAACAAAGGTGTGATAAGCGACTTCACGACAAAAACTAAATTAATTGTAAGGACAGGTGATGCAGCAATGGAGGTAATTTCATTAATTGTAGGGAAAATAAACGAGTTTGTGTGGGGCCCGTGGATGCTGACCTTACTGGTCGGCACAGGTATATTCTTAACCTTGCGTCTGGGTTTTTTGCAGTTTTCCAACCTGCCGTACGCATTGAAGCTGGCCTTTTCACCCGCGAGGCAGGATAAAAAATCCTCAGGTGATATATCTCACTTTCAGGCGCTGATGACTGCTCTGTCGGCCACCATTGGAACCGGCAATATCGTAGGGGTTTCCACAGCCGTGGTATTGGGCGGGCCTGGCGCGCTGTTCTGGATGTGGGTAACCGCCGTATTTGGTATGGCTACCAAATACGGGGAAGCCGTACTGGCTGTAAAGTACCGGATCAAAGATGAAAAAGGTGAAATGGCCGGTGGTCCCATGTACTATATTGAACGAGGTATGGGGAAAAAATGGCTGGCCTGGTTGTTTGCTTTTTTTGGCGCCATAGCTGCTTTCGGCATAGGAAATATGGTGCAGGCAAACTCTGTTGCGGGCGCAGTGCATGATACCTTTGGGGTCGCCGCATGGAAAACAGGCATAATCCTGGCCGTTTTGACCGCTGCGGTTATCATTGGCGGCATCAAAAGTATCGGCAAAGCTTCCGGCGTTATTGTGCCATTCATGGCAGTCTTCTACGTTCTGGCCGGGTTGGTTATCATTATTATGAACCTGGATAAACTACCCCACGCCTTTGGACTTATCTTTAGCAGCGCTTTCAGCTTCCAGGCTGGTTTTGGAGCTTTGATTGGCAGTACCATTCGTTACGGGGTAGCCCGCGGCGTATTCTCCAATGAGGCCGGCCTGGGTTCGGCCCCCATCGCTGCGGCCGCAGCCAAGACCGACCACCCGTGCCGCCAGGCGATGGTTTCCATGTCGGGCACCTTTCTTGATACCATTATAGTCTGCAGCATTACAGGCATCGTTCTGGTAATGGCCGGTCTGTATCCCGGAGTAGAAAAAGCACAGGCCGCGGCGCTTACGAGCCGTTCTTTTGAAGCCTTTTTCCCGGGCATCGGCAGCCTGATAGTTACTATTGGCCTAATCCTGTTCGCCTACTCCACTGTTTTAGGGTGGTATTATTACGGTGAAAAATGCTTCTATTACCTGGTTGGCGCGCGGTTTATCATCGTTTACCGGGTGCTGTTCAGCATAGCTGTTGTGGTGGGAGCGACATTAAATCTTGGTCTGGTTTGGGATATCGCCGACACCATGAATGGAGCCATGGCTATACCCAACCTGATCGCCCTGATCGCTTTGTCCGGAATTATTGCGGCGGAAACAAAAGACTTTAAGAAGCTGCGCGCAAAAGAAAGTATGCTCAAAACGCAATTATCGTCTTCAGAAGCATAAAAAAATCTCATCATGCAGGTGAGACAGGGATCGTCCCCTGTCTCGCTTGCTTTTATAGATAGATAAACATAAAATAGATTTATTCGTAAATAGGGGTAAGACCATGAAAACTGAACAACCAGACGAACGACTAACCGGTATGGCAGCTACCGCCGGAGCTTATTTGCTGTGGGGCATATTGCCGCTTTACTGGAAGCTGGTCGACCTTGTTCCGCCTCTTGAAATACTGGCGCAACGGATTACCTGGTCTTTTTTCTTTATGGCGCTGGTCTTGCTTTCAACCAGAAAGTTTAAAGATTTTTGGGGCGAACTGTGCGAAATCAGTTGTAAACTAAAAAAACTGTCCGGCGTTGTAATAGCTTCTTTGCTGATCAGCATGAATTGGTTGACTTATATTTGGGCTGTAAACAGCAACCATATTATTGACACGAGCCTGGGTTATTACATCAATCCACTGGTTAGCGTGTTATTGGGAATTATTATACTTAAAGAAAAGCTATCGTTTTGGCAGATGGTTTCCTTCTTCCTGGCCATGCTTGGTGTGTTGAATCTGACGTTGCACTTCGGCGCTTTTCCTTGGGTTGCGTTGATCCTGGCAATTACCTTTGGTTTATACGGTCTGTCTAAAAAAATGATCCAACTCGGGGCCATCACTGGAATAACCTTGGAAACCCTCATTATGACCCCGTTTGCCTTGCTCTATCTCAATTATGTACATAACCACGGGGCCCTATTTTTTGGCTTTGGTCATCCGGGTATTTCAGCTCTTTTAGCCGGGGCCGGCGTTGTCACGGCAGTGCCTTTGATCTTGTTTGCAAGCGGCGCCAGGCGCCTCCCGTTGTCGACCATGGGCTTTTTGCAGTATATCGCCCCAACCATTGCGCTGCTCTTAGGAGTATTTATTTTTCATGAACCGTTCACAACTGTTCACTTGGTGTCCTTTGTTTTTATCTGGGTTGCTTTAACGGTTTTCTCACTGGCAAGGACCAGGTTATTTATCCAACTTGAATCAGTGTTATTGAAAAAGAATATCTTTCAAAGGTTCAACCGGGAAAAACTGACGCCTTTGACGGGTGAACAAGGAAGTGTCTCCAAAAAGTAATTTGGGCCAAAAATTTATCTTATTATCATTTGTAAGCTAGGGAATGACGCGGGTACTTGCCTTATGGTTGATGAACACAGTATTTGTAGCCTCACTATAATAAACCATGCAGCCTAACTCCTCGGCAATAAACCGCACCGGGACCATAGCTCTCCCCTCGCTTGCAAAAGGGGTAACATCCAGGTGCTTCCGGGTACCGTTGACAGTGTAGGTCTGATCACCCAGGAATATGGAGATGGTGGTATCCTCATTGGTCATAACGACCTGATCGGGCTCACTCCAAACGACTGTAAAGCCGAGTTTTTCCGCCAGGTCCCGGATCGGGACCATAGTCCTGCCGTCTTTGATAAAGGGGTCCACGTCAAAGGAGAGCGCTTCGCCGTCAAGGACTACCTGCACCTCCTCATGGAATGGAGCCGGCTTGTTGCTTGCCTCTGTGAGATCCATACTGTTGTCGGGGGTAAGTTCGGGGAGGTTTATGGCAACACTTTTTTCAGGTTTGTAGCGATCTGTTCCCTTCAGGCTTAAGAGCAGGTAGCTGTCCTCGTCGCTGCTTTCGCTAAAATTAAGATCTATTATAGAGTTGGAGCGGTATTCAGCCTTAGTCAGGCGGAGATCCTGGCTTACTTTTCCATCAAGGCTGAAACCTTCTGTTTTATCTGTTAAGTTGAAGGAAATAAGTCCGGTACCGCTTATGTTTTCTTTGCCGCCCTGGGTTGTGCTGTCGATGTGGATGTTGGTTGATGTGCCCAAGTCATCCATGCCGAGCTCAAAGAGAAATTTGTCCGGGCCTGCCGGCAGCAGGGAGGACTCAATAACCAGGTTGAAGGTCAGTTTGTCGCCCAGCATCTCCAGCATTTGATCGGGACTGTCAGGAGTATCCGCAACTTGATAGAGGTATTCCAATGTCTCCAGAATACCTTGTTTGCTATCTTCCGTACTTACCGTAGGATCGAAGGCGGTTAAAATATTAAACACCAGATCGGCGAACCGCTCCGGCTCGTCAAAAGCCTTGAATGTTAAAGAGCGTATGACCTCCGGCAATCCGGTCCGGTCTATCTGTAATTTTATTGTTTTTTCGGCAGGAGAAAGCTGATAGTAATGCTCCGGTATTGCTTCGAAGATAAATATAAGCATTTCCTCCAGGGCCGGTGAAATTTCAGGCTGGACCATGCTGTCCCAACCCCCGGCGTCGGCTAGCCCGGTAAAATAGACATAACGGGGCAGGGTTAAGTCGCTGGGGGCAGGCGCCTGGTACAAGTCCTTAATCAGGTCCATGAACTCTGTTGATACAATCATTTTGTCGCTATCCATAAATAAGGAGCCGCTGCGGTTTTTCCCCCCCAGGGTAAGCGTATATTTTGCTTCCATCTTTTCAGCAGGGCCGTCAACCTTGGAGTCTAACTTCAACCTGGCACGGGTCAGCAGCTGTATGGCTTCTTCACTGCCGGGCAAATTAGTCTTTAATTCTTTAATTTCCAAAACTGATGTTCCGGAATAGATGTGGTAAGGTATACCACTTACCACCAGACCGTTATTCTTCAAATCGGTCAGGAACAACTGCTTGGCCGAAATTTGTGTTTCCCCGCAAGCTGCGTTAGCGACAGCCAGGCAGAACAACAAACTTAAAAGCACAGATAAAAAACAATGCCTTTTCACTTTTTACCCCCCCATAAAGAACTATTCCTTCTTTTTCCACACCAGGTCCTCAATTACCTTCCATCAAGAAAAAAAGTTAAATATTTAGTTGTGTATGAAAAAAAGGCCGTCATATGTTTTCAATGAAAGCCCCTGACCCTTCACTTGTTTTGTGTTTCTCATATCTATGGACGTAATCAGCATTCTAAATCGATCGCGTACAGACTTTCCCATACCCACCGTCCCTTTAAGCTTGCGGAGGCGGGGGAGTGCGGTTTTCCTCGTTTGGCGGGCCGGCTTGCGACGGGGGATTTTCAACTATGCGCTCATTTTTTTCTAGACCCGCTTTCTGCGTGGTAACTGCAGACAATCCAGCAGCAGCCGGGTCTTCGTTCTTTTCCCTGTCAGCGGACAGAGCCTCTTCGCCTTCGGGGTTGGTTGCGGCTTTTATATCCTTCTTTACTTTTTCGATAGATTTGTTCAAGGTGGTACCTAGGTCCTTTGTTTTTTGCACCGTGTTTTCCCATAGATGGCCGGTTGTTTCACGGATATTTTTGACGGTTTCCTGCAGCCCGCCGTCGAGTTTGAAAATATTGTCCAGCGCCTCGTTGGTAATTACCACCACTTCTTTACCCAGGGTCCGGACATAAATGGTGTCCAGGAAGGCACGGCCCTTGATAAAGCTGTTGAGCAGGTTGCCGGAAAATTCCAGGCCGGCGATAGTACCCGTGGCCAAGTCCACGTAGTACTCGTCAACATTGCCAAGAAGCGTCCCGTTTTCAGCCACGAGCCGGGCGCCGATGACGCCGACCTTTTCTCTGGCCAGCTTGACTATGTCAGGCAGGCTCGCTGCCCGTTCCACACTGGCTGTTTTTTCAATGGTGATTGCATCGCTGCCCGCGCTTTTAACCTTATGATAAGGTATAAACCTCTGTTCCTTAAACCAGCCCTTTTGCTCAATAATCAGCGCAGCCACCTTTTTACCGGCAGGGTCAACTACCAGACTCTTAACATGGCCGATCTGCTGGCCTTCCTCCAAACTGATTACCGGCATGGATTCAAAACGCTTGCTCTTACGCATCTTAACCCCCCCTGCAGCAAATAAGTTTCTTAAGCTAATTCATATGCCCACGCTGGAATGTTTATGACAAATATAGGGAATAATAGTTGCCAAAGGGGGGTTTCTTAGATGGAACCGGAATTGGAAGTCCGGAAAAGGTTGGATAAAACCAGCAGCCATACCCATGAGATAAGAAATAAAGGGTTGATCCCGGCTGTTGTGTATGGAAAAAACATAGGCGCCATGGCTATTGAAGTGGATGCCAAGGAATTGCAGAAAATATTGGCGGAAGCCGGTTCAAACGCCCTGATCAGTATGAAGATCAATGAAAATGGTAAAACCAAGAAGCACAAGGTGCTGGTCAAAGCCGTCCAGCGGGATCCGTTGCGCCGTGTTCTGGTACATGCTGATTTTCACCAAATTTCTTTGAAGGACAGAATTCACACCACCGTACCGGTTGTTTTGAACGGTACCGCTCCTGGTGTGGTGATGGGGGGTGTCCTTACACCGCTCCTGCGGCGGGTCGAGGTGGAGTGCTTGCCCACACAAATCCCCGATGCCATTACCGTGGATATCTCCGGCCTTGAGGTCGGGGATGTAATAAGCGTGGCCGACCTTGTACTGCCTCCGGATGTTAGAATTAACGAAGACCTGCACGCCGCTGTGGTCACGGTAGCTGCGCCTGGGAGGGAGCCGGTTGAAACCGTGGCTGAGCCTGATGAGGAGAAAGCCGAGCCGGCCGGGGCGGGTGAAGAAGAGCCCCCTAAATAGGGTCTGGATGCCTAACAAGAATATCCATCTTTTGCAGGTGCCACTTCAATCGTACACGGCGCGCCAGCGCCGAACTTGCGGGCGCCAATGTAACATTTGTGCGAATGAATTCGCGCCTGCATTTTCATGGTAGTCGCCCACGCCGCCAGCGGCACCACGTATCATGAACTCAGGTTTATTTTCTTCTACGCCCTACGCCTGACCATTAAGGAATGCAGCATAAGCTTACGCCTTACGCCCATTTTAGCCTTTCACTCCTAAGCAGGCCCTGGTAAAATAGGGGAGAGTTTTAGAGGCGGAGGTGCCCTTTATGAAAGTGGTTGTGGGACTTGGTAACCCGGGCAGACAGTATGCCGCTACCAGGCATAATATAGGCTTTATGGTCATCGACCGGCTGGCGCGGGAACTGAATGTGGCTGTGACTAAAAAGATGTTTAATTGCCTGGTCGGCCAGGGGCTGATTGACAGGGAAAAAATTGTGCTGGCCATGCCCCAGACGTATATGAATTTAAGCGGGCAGGCGGTAGGCCCCTTGTTAAACTGGCACAAACTTGATCCGTCTGCCCTGGTGGTTGTCTACGACGACCTGGACCTGCCTGCCGGCGCCTTGCGTATCCGTCCCTCAGGAGGTTCCGGCGGGCACAAGGGAATGCAATCGATCATAGCGGTCCTGGGTACTGAAAATTTTATCAGGGTTAGAGTTGGGATCGGCAGGCCGGAAGCCGTTGACATGGAGACGGTGGACTATGTCCTCAGCCGCCTTGAGCCCAGGGAGATGGAGGATGCGCTGAAGGCCGCTGCCGGGTCGGTCGTTTGCATAGTGCGCGATGGACTGGAAAAAGCTATGAACCTTTACAACAGAAGGTGATTGTTACATACGCCTCAAGCAGTTTTTACCCTCCCTGCCACTGTCCCTGATCCTGGGGGTAATGGCTGCAGCCCTGGCTTGGGAGGTTAATAAACATTTTGGTAGATGGGCCGGCAAAAGGTGGGAATACCTGGCCCCACTGGTGGAGGAGATCTCCAAAACTGCCGCCGCTGTTTTATTCGGCGGGGACATCCTGTTAACCCACCTGTCCTTTGGAGCAGTGGAAGGCTTTTGGGAATACTTCAACCGCCGCAATGGTTATTACGCCGGGCTGGCGGCTCTGGCCAGCCACTCCATTTTTGGTTTTATAACCTTATCTGTTTACCGTTTTTACGGTACCCTGCCACCCGCTTTGGGCGCGGCGTTTTTGACCCATATGGCCTGGAACTGCCTGGTTGTGAAATTATCGGCAAAGCGACACAACAAGTAAATGTAAAAGGAAGCAGGGGGACGGTTCTTTTGCTTCCAAAAAAGGAAGCAAAAGAACCGTCCCCCTGCTTCCTTTTACTAAATCATGGAATGAGGGCAGGCCTTTTTGAAACTCGTATATGTTTGTGAATGTTGTGATATTGTCGTGCATAGTTTAGAAGTGGAGGCCCTTTCGCCGGGAGAAATGCAGTCTGCCTTGACGGGTACAGAGTCGCAGAATATAATTAGTATGTCTGGCAGCGGGGACCAGGTGATCTTGACCACCCTTTGTGAGGAGTGCCTGGAAGACATGTACGGAGGTCCTGACAGCGCTTATTTTGGCGGGCCGGTGCTCAATTAAAGGTCCACAATAGGCATGACGCGTTGCAAACAGAGGATGAAATTACAGCGATGTAAAACCATGATACGTGAGCTTTGGCCTTTAAGCTGCTAAAGCTCTTTTTGTGATGGGTAAATGGAGGATATATTCATGCGCGGGATTTTGAAGCCGCTTCAATCCTCGGCTGAGTTCGGCAGCCTGGCCGCAGGACTGGAGAAAAAAATGAAGCAACAGCAGGTATTTGGCCTGACCGGGTCACAGCGCAGCTATCTTTTGGCCGGATTGGTTGAAAGCGCCCCCCAGTCGTTCCTGGTGGTGACGGTAGGTGAGCGGGAAGCTCTGGCTTTAGGCGATGAACTGGTGGAATTCCTGCCCGGCGTCACTGTGCAGCAGTTCCCGGTAATGCAGTTGCTGCCCTATCAGGTACTGGCCCAGAGCATGGAGGTGGCGGCTCAGCGCCTGCAGGTGTTGGAAACGCTGTCACAGGGCGATCAGACCATTGTCATTGCTCCTGTTGAAGCTTTATTGCGGCGCTTGCCCCCCCCTGACGACTTCAAAAAAGCGGTGCTGCGGCTGACTATCGGCGATCGGGTAAATTTGGAAGACATCCTGTATAGTTTGTCGGCCATGGGCTACGAGCGGGTTGATCTGGTTGAGGGAAGAGGGCAGTTTGCCAGGCGGGGGGGGATTCTGGATATTTTCCCCATGACCGCCCACCGGCCGGCCCGCCTTGAATTCTTTGACGACGAGGTGGACTCCATCCGCCGCTTTAACATTACAACCCAGCGCTCAGAGGAGAAGGCCAACGAATTGGTGATCTACCCGGCCAGGGAGCTGATTGTCAGGGGCGATACCCGGGAAAAAGCCCGGTTGGCCGTCGATAAGGAATACCTGACGCAGCGCCGCAAGCTGGGGAAAACAGGAGAACAGGGAGCATTGCAGCAGCTGCAGGAAAAATTCGAGGAGATCCTGGAGGGTTTTGATGGCTACTTCAGCGGTATCGAGCAATTTCTCCCTTATTTTTACCCCGAGACAGTTACCCTCCTTGACTACCTGCCTGGCCAGGTTCCAATTTTTGTAGATGACCCGTCGCGCGTAAAGGAAGTTGCGGAAGCAGTGCTGCGGGAACGCGCCGAAACCTACGCGGACCTTTTGGCCAAGGGAAAGCTCCTGCCATCCCAGTTCCTGACTTACGCCGGTTGGGAACATCTCCAGGCGGGCTTTGCTTCCCATATTACTATTTATTCATCTCTACTGCCCCGCCAGCCCGGGTTTATCGAGCCCGAACAAATCATTAACTTTCCCGGCAAATCCGTACCGTCTTTCATGGGGAACCTGGGGCTGTTGGCGGGAGAAATACGCCAGTGGCATGCATCAGGTTATGCCGTGGTGGTCCTTGTGTCAAGCCAGCTGCGGGCCCAGCAGCTGCTCTTAGCTCTACGGGACTACAATATTGACGCCTTTTATGCCAATTCTCTGGAAGGTCACGTCAGGGCCGGCAACGTGGTGATTTCCAACGGCAGCCCGGCAGCGGGTTTCGAGCTTCCCGGCTGCCGCCTGGTGGTGCTCACTGAGTCGGAAGTTTACGGCCAGCGCAAAAAACCCAGGCGGGAGTGGAGGCGGTCGGACCGGCTGGCTCCCTTTGTGGATATTAAAACCGGTGATTATGTGGTGCATGTCAATCACGGGATTGGCCGCTATCTCGGGGTGACGCCCTTGACTATCCAGGGGGTTCAGAAGGAGTACCTCCTGGTCAAATTCGCCGGGGAGGATAAGCTCTATGTCCCGGTGGACCAGGTGGGGTTAATCCAAAAGTACCTGGGCAGTGAAGGCGAGGCTCCCCGGCTGTCCCGCCTGGGTGGCGGCGAGTGGGCCAGGGCCAAGGGCAAGGTAAAGGAAGCGGTCCGGGAGATGGCCCATGAGCTGCTTGCCCTTTATGCGGCCAGAGAGACCGTCAAGGGCCATGCCTTCGGGAAGGATACGGTATGGCAAAGGGAGTTTGAGGATGCGTTCCCCTTTGAGGAAACCCCTGATCAGTTGCGTGCCGCGGAGGAGATTAAGTCCGATATGGAGCGTAGCAGGCCGATGGACCGGCTGCTGTGCGGGGACGTGGGCTATGGCAAAACCGAGGTAGCCTTAAGGGCTGTTTTCAAGGCGGTCATGGAAGGGAAGCAGGTCGCCGTGCTGGCTCCGACTACCATCCTGGCCCAGCAGCATTACAACACCTTCCGGGAGAGGTTGGCGGGCTATCCCGTAGGTGTCGATGTTTTAAGCCGTTTCCGCACAACCCGCGAGCAGCGCCAGGTGCTCCAGGAACTTGAGCGGGGTACTGTTGACATCATCATCGGCACCCACCGCCTGCTGCAGGAAGACGTCCGTTTCAAGGACCTGGGCCTCTTGGTGGTGGACGAGGAGCAGCGCTTTGGGGTCGCTCATAAGGAAAGGCTGAAAATAATCAGTAAAAACGTGGATGTGGTTACCCTTTCCGCCACTCCCATCCCCCGCACCCTGCATATGTCCCTGGTGGGGATGCGGGACACCAGCATCCTGGAGACGCCGCCGGAAAATCGCTACCCGGTCCAGACCTATGTATTGGAAGAGGATCCGGTCCTGATCCGGGAGGCTATTCACCGTGAGATGGGACGCGGGGGGCAGGTTTTCTTTGTCTACAACCGTATTTTTGATATGGAGAGGGTGGCCTTATGGCTGCAGGGCCTGGTGCCGGAAGCAAGGATAGCAATTGCCCACGGCCAAATCAAAGAGGACGAGTTAGAACGGGTGATGCTGGATTTTTTGAACCACGAGTACGACGTCTTGGTCTGCACCACTATTATTGAAAACGGCCTGGATATCCCCAATGTAAATACTCTTATTGTCAAGGAGTCCGGCATGATGGGCCTGGCCCAGTTATACCAATTGCGGGGTCGGGTCGGCCGTTCCAACCGCGTGGCCTACGCTTACTTTACCTATCGCAAGGACAGGGTGCTTGGTGAGGCTGCCGAAAAACGACTGGCCGCCATCCGTGAGTTCACCGAGCTGGGTTCCGGCTTCAAGATCGCCATGCGAGACCTGGAAATTCGCGGCGCCGGCAATATCCTGGGGGCGGAGCAGCACGGGCACATTGCGGCAGTCGGCTTTGACCTGTACAGCCGGCTCCTGGAAGAAGCGGTGCGGGAAGCCAGGGGTGAGGAGGCGCCCAGGATGGTGGAAGCTTCTATTGAACTGCCGGTAGAGGCCTATATTCCTGACACCTATATACCGGATTCCAACCAGAAGGTGGCGATTTACAAACGGATAGCGGCCTTTAGCTCGCTTTCAGAAATTCCGGATCTGGAAGATGAACTGGTGGATCGCTTCGGGGATTTACCGGGGCCGGTGGGTAACCTTTTGGCTGTGGCCAAAATCAGGGTACTGGCGGGGTGGCTAAAAATTAAGTCAATCAGCCTTTTGCCCGGACAGTTTCGCCTCTTGTTCGCCGCAGGCCATCCCCTGGCGGGGGAGGACCTGGTAGCAGCCGGCCGGCAATACCAGAACCGGATAAAATACGCAGGCGCCGGAGACGAATTCGAAATCAAGCTGCGCCTGGCCGGAAACGGCCAATATGAGGGCAGTTTTCTTCTGGAACAACTGGAAGCTTTTTTAAGCCTGCTGGTTGGCGAACGGAATTGCCATAAAACGCCAGACGGTTGTCAGAGAAAGCAAGGTTAGTATATAATGTACCTATGTTGTTTTGAAGGGGGGTATGATAAATGATGAAAATATTGAGGTTTTTTGTCCTGTCGCTGGCGCTGCTGGCGGTAGTCATTGTTGCGGGCTGCAACGGCAATGTTGTGGCAACCGTAAATGGTGAGAAGATTACCAGCCAGGAACTGGACAAGCGGGTTGCCGAAGCAAAGGCCGGCTACGAACAGCAGGGCACGGACTTCAGCGGGGACCAGGGCGCAAGCTTGCTGGAGACGCTCCGCAAGAGCACCCTGCAACAGATGATCAACAACAAACTGATGCTCCAGGAAGCAAAGAAAGCGGGTACCCTGTCCGCTGATCGGGTTCAGGAGATAATAGGCGCGTATAAACAGCTGTTTTCGTCCCAGGAAGAGTATCAGCAGTTACTGGACGAGGTCAAAATGAGTGAGGAAGACATCGCTTATATTTTGAACCTGCAGGACGAGCTTACGAAGGACCTGCCCCCCGTAACCGATGACGAGGTTAAAAAGTATTACGAAGAAAACAAGGAGCAGATGGCCCAACCCGAGCAGTTGCAGGTCCGCCATATTTTATTCTTCGTGGATGAAGGTGACAAGGGCTACCCGTTTAAGCATACCGACGCTGAAGCAAAGCAGCTGGCGCAGGATGTCATCGGCCAGCTTCAGCAAGGGAAGGACTTCTCCCAACTGGCCGGCGAAAAATCTGAGGACAGCGGGACCAAGGTTGACGGCGGCCTTTACACTTTCAGCAAAGGCCTGGCGGTTCCGGAATTTGAAGAAGCCGCGTTTGCCTTAAAAGACGGCGAGTACACCAAGTCGCCGGTAAAAACCGACTATGGCTACCATGTTATTCTCAGAGAGAAACTAATTCCGGCGCAAACACCGTCTTTTGAAGAGGTCAAGAGCGAACTTGCCGAACAGATGAATGAGGAAGCCAAGCAGACCAAGTTCAGCCAGTTTATGGAGGAAGCTAAAAATAATGCTGATATAACTAATAAACTGTTAGACCAGGCAGAAGATAACTCAAAACAATAAAAGCCTGACGAAAGCTGAAAAGTTTTTATGGTTGATTGGAAAAAAATGAATAATCAAACCCCTCCCGTTATATACTATTTTATAAAGTTAAACCTTGAAATGAGCCGATAAGGAGGGAAGGGGAATTAATGAAAGCAACAGGTATAGTTCGCCGTATAGACGACCTGGGTAGAGTTGTTATCCCCAAGGAAATAAGGAGAACACTGAGAATCCGTGAAGGCGATCCCCTGGAGATTTTTGTTGATAGGGAAGGTGAAGTAATACTAAAGAAGTATTCACCAATCGGCGAACTGGGCGATTTTGCCAAGGAGTATGCGGATTCTTTGTATGAGGCCTTGGGTCACATTGCTTGTATCGCTGACCGGGACACTATTGTCGCCGTATCCGGCGCGCCAAAAAAAGAATTTATAAATAAACCGATTGGGCCGGCTATTGAGAAAGTAATGGAAGACCGCAAGGCTGTGGTCATTAACAACCCGGGTGAAGATCCCTCCTGTAAGGATTGTATGATCATAGAAGATGGTGAATGTAAATATTCTTCCGAAGTTATCGCTCCAATTATTGCCGAAGGAGATCCCATCGGGGCTGTGATTTTGGCCTCCAGGGAATCGGAAACCAAAATGGGTGAGATGGAGCTGAAACTGGCCGAGACCGCAGCCGGTTTTCTTGCCAAACAGATGGAACAGTAACCAAGTGGCCTCTAAACGGCCACTTTATTTTTTTTAATTGACAATATATAAAAATACCAGTACGCTATATGGATGCAAATGTGTTCGTAAGAGATAAGAATAATGTAAAATGGTTTTCGAAAAGCCTCTGGGGTAGTGGTCACGGGGTTATCCTCCGCTCGCTTCGCAATTCTACGCTTGATTAAAGCGGAAATTATGCTCACCGCGCGTTACAGACAGCCACCCGGTAGCTACGCGCTATTCAAGCTTTTCTGCATGCAACGCACGCGCTAAGGAACGCATCCAGGTGCTCCGCTCGCTCCGGATAACCCCAGACCCGCAAGTCAAGCCTTTTCGAGCATACTTTTTTGAGCCAGGTGGAACAGGGAACGGCTCTCATTGCTAGTTGTATTCGATTGCCAGACGACTCTGGAGGAATGCAGTATATACTCACGTCCCACGTCTCACGTCCCACGACCCACGTCCAATTCTTAGGCCCTACGCCTTACGACTATTACTAACCTGCGGCTTGGGCCTACAAAATATTAAAAGGGGGTTATTGCATGCCCAGCCATGCAAGGATAACTATCGCCGGACTTGGGGCCGGGGCTTCTTCCGGCCTTACTATGGGTGTTTGGGAAGCCTTGAGGGGCTCCGCTTGCATCTATCTCCGCACGGGAAAGCACCCGGTTGTAGAATGGCTCCGCAACCAGGGGATTAACTTCCAAACCTTTGACGGTTTTTACGATGAAGCCTCTTCGTTTGGCGAGGTCTATGAGCGTATTGCCGGGCAGGTGATAGAAGAAGCCCGTCGCGCTCATGTGTTGTACGCTGTACCGGGGCACCCCCTGGTGGCTGAAGAATCGGTGCGCCTGATTATTGAGAAGGCGGAAGAGGAGGGGCTGGAGGTAGCGGTACTGCCTGCAGTCAGCTTCCTTGACGCGATTTACACCTCCCTGCGGTTGGACCCGGGCCGGGGACTTCAGGTTGTAGACGGTTTGCGGCTCGAGGACAGGCCTCCCTTGCCGGCCAGGCCCGCGGTAATCACCCAGGTTTACAGCCGCCTCGTGGCATCGGATGTAAAGCTTTATCTCATGGAAATTTATCCGCCCGAACACCCGGTGACGGTGGTTAGGGCCGCAGGTATAACAGGTGAAGAAAGGATCGAGACACACCCGCTTTTTGAAATTGACAGGCTGGACTGGGTGGACCATCTTACCAGCGTTTACATACCCGAATTGAGACGTGGGGATTGGGACGTGGGACGTGAGAAGTCAGATGAACTACGTGGCATAACCACAGGGAGTTCATACGGCAAAGATATATCCTACGAAACACCTGGACAAGCAGGCGGCGGGCAGGAGGAGACAGACGGAGAAATTGAGGTTGTCGAGGTAATTGAGGATGATGAGCAAGCCGGTTGGGACGGGGACGAGCTTCGGGAGCCAACGTATGAAGACGAAACTGAGAGCCGCTTTCCTCTTGACCCGTTGGTGAATATCATGGCCCGCCTGCGCGGTGAAGGCGGGTGCCCGTGGGACCGGGAGCAGGACCACCAAAGCCTTAAGCCCTATCTTATCGAGGAAGCGTATGAAGTTTTAGAGGCGCTGGACGAGGAAGATATGTATAAAATATGTGAAGAATTGGGAGACTTATTACTACAAATCGTTTTTCACGCGCAGATTGCCAAGGAAAACCGGCAGTTTGACATCAACGATGTTATTGCCGGAATCAATGAAAAATTGATCCGCAGGCACCCGCATGTTTTTGGCTCTGTTAACGCCAGGGACAGTCGCGAGGTATTGGTTAACTGGGAGAAGATCAAGGCCAAGGAAAGGGAGGGGGGCGCCCCTAAGAGCCTTTTGGTTTCTATCCCGTCAGCCCTGCCGGCGCTTATGAGGGCAAACAAGCTGCAGAAAGCGGCAGCCCGCGTCGGGTTCGACTGGCCGGATTATCAGGGGGCTTATGACAAGACACAGGAGGAACTGAGCGAGCTGAAATCGGCTATCATAGCCGGGGACCGGCTGGAGATTGAGGAGGAGGTTGGCGATCTCATCTTTTCTACCGTTAACCTGGCGAGACTACTGGGGATAGAACCTGAGGGGGCGCTTTCCAAAACTTCGGCAAAATTTATTAGACGCTTCGAATATGTCGAAAATATGGCCCGGACAAAAGGTAAAGATCTCTCCCATTTTACTCTCGCCGAAATGGATGAATGGTGGGAGGAGGCAAAAAAAGCAGAAAAAATATAGGAAACATTTTCTTGATGGAAGGAACTGAAAGAATTTTCGCGAATAGTACTGGGACTAATATCTATTATTTTAGGAGGGATGATATGAATAAGGCAGAATTGATCTCAAATGTTGCCGAAAGAACGGAACTGACCAAGAAAGACGCTGAAAAGGCGGTCACTGCAGTTCTGGACACCATTGGTGAGGCTTTGTCCAAGAGTGACAAGGTCCAATTGGTAGGTTTCGGAACCTTTGAAATCAGGGAAAGAGCTGCCCGTAAAGGCAGAAATCCTCAGACCGGCGAAGAAATTAATATTGATGCCGCCAGGGTTCCTGTTTTTAAGGCAGGTAAAGCACTCAGGGATGCAGTGGGCAAATAAGTCCACTTCTTTTTCAATATTTTGAGAATGGTGGAGTGGTATTTGCGGCTTGATAAATTCCTTAAAGTCTCAAGGGTGATCAAGCGGCGCACCCTGGCCAATGAAATGTGCGACCAGGGTCATGTTTCAGTTAACGGCAGGGTGGCTAAAGCGGGATTAGAAATTAAGCCGGGTGATATCCTGGAGGTTCGTTTTGGTCACCGGATGCTTAAGCTGGAGGTTGTTGATGTGCGCGATAATGTTCCGGCCAAACTTGCGGCCGAACTGTATAAAGTGCTAGAGGAAACTACATAAATAAAACCTCTCCTGCTCACAATAAAAGAAAACGCGGGAGGGGTTGTTTTTATGTTCCGGCACATTATGATCAGAACGGTAGTGCTCCTGCTGGTGGGTTGCTTACTGGCGGCAGGTTGTACCAGGAAGCAGGCTCCTGCGCCCAAGCCGGCGCAGCCCCTGGAAGACGAGCCGACTATTTCACTATTTATCAATAAAACAGGAGAGAAGAAGAACTTAAAGATGGAAGAATATATCCAGGGTGTGGTGGCTGCGGAGATGGACACCAAGTCGCCGGTGAACGCGCTGGCAGCCCAGGCTATCCTGGCCAGGACCTTTACCCTGGAGAATATAAACTCAGGCCGGGTTAAACAGCTGCGCGGCACCGACGCCTCCACCAGTGTCGAGGAGTTTCAGGCCTACGACCCGTCTAAGATTAACGACAATGTCAAGAAGGCGGTGGAGCAGACCAGGGGCGAGGTAATTACAGTCAACAATAATCCCGTCCATGCCTGGTTTTCGGCCTGTTGCGGCGGGATTTCGGCCAGCGCCGAAGAAGGGCTGGCCTACACCAAAGACCCTACCCCCTATATCAAGGCCGGGGCGCAGGACGGCTGCCTTGCCATAACCGAACCCAGGAACAAAGCGTGGGAAGCCAGGATCCCGGTTGAACAGGTAAGAGCTGCTGTGCAGAGGACTACCGGAAAGGATCCCGGGGCTATAACCTCGGTTTCTGTTGAAAAGAAAGGGCCGTCTGGCCGCGCCGAGCAGATTAAGGTAGGCGCTGTCAGTGTCGGAGGGCCGGAATTGAGGTTGGCCCTGGGCAGTGAAAAAGTGCGTTCCATGTTGCTCACAGACCTGCGGGTCGAAGGCGGCCAGCTGGTCCTCAAGGGAAAAGGCTTTGGCCACGGCGTGGGCATGTGCCAGTGGGGCGCCAGGTTAATGGCCGAGCAGGGAAAGTCACCCGAGGATATCGTCAAGTTCTATTATCAAAACGTGGACATACAAAAGAAGTGGAAGTAGCAGTATAAATCGCAGGACGTGAGCTGATGTTAAATTGGCAATGCGGGCGACTGCAGAAACTACCAATGAAAAATGCGCATAAGCGCTTAAGGGGTTATCGCTTACGTTGCGATAGCCTCTTGTTATTCTAACGCCTATAGAGAATATAATTCTATTAAAAAAGATACCTTCCTGAAAATACATTACAGCCTCTGCTACATTGGTCGAATGTGCGAATTCATTCGCACAAAAGTTGCATCAGCTACAACAAGTTCGGCGCTGACGCGCCGTGTGCGATTGAAATGGCGCCTGCATCGGCTGGTATTTTCATGATACGTGGCGCCGCGATAGCGGCGTGTGAAACTACCCGGTAAAGTTGTTCAGAAAGTGGTAGAATCTAAATAAATGATGACGAGCTCCAACAGGGCTTTTCTGCTGTTGGTCAAAAAGGATGTAATAGTGATGCTGCATGGATATTTAGCGTATATTGTCGCCTTATTAATTGCAAGTGTCATTTCCCTGTTAATGGCATTATTTCTCTTTATTCGACGTACAAAGACAGGCGCAGTAGTTTTGGCCTATCTAATGCTGTCTACGAGCGTTTACTCTTTGGGATATGCCTTTGAACTTGCCTGTTCAACCCTGTCGGGTATGCTTTTTTGGTCAAAATTCCAGTATCTGGGCATCTCGATCATACCAGCTCTATGGATCATTATGGTAATTCAGATGACCGGGAGAGACAGGTGGCTGACTCGTCCTGTACTGATTGCTATATTTATAATTCCATTTACGACTTTTATTTTGCACTTAACGGATAGTTACCATCATTTGTATTATAGTTCGGTAAGTATCAATACAAACAGCCCCTTTCCTCTGCTTGCTTTTACCAAAGGGCCCTGGTATTGGGTCCATGTGGCTTTCACCAACCTGTCCATCCTTTGCGGCAATATCATGCTTTTGGACATGTGGCGGCGATCCGCGCCCTCATATAGCAGGCAGGCGGCTATCATCCTGACTGCTTCGCTGGCTCCGTGGGCGGGCTTAATTATCTACCAAACCGGAAGAAGTCCCTGGGACTTGGATTTAACCCCTTTTACATTCACATGTACAGGTTTAATAACTGCCTGGGGTTTGTTCCAATACCGGTTATTTGATCTTATTCCGGTTGCGCGTGACAAGGTGTTCGACAGTATGCGTGACGGTGTACTGGTTTTGGATACCAGCGACAGAATCGTAGATTTTAACCCAACCGCCCAACTAATTGTAAAAAAACTATCGAAAAAGGATATTGGCCGGCCTGCGAAAGAAGTTTTGGCGGACTATCCTGAGCTGTTGAAGCAACTTTCCGTAAATAATAATGAGCAAAATAACCTTCAAACATCTCAAGGGGGAGTGTCTTATTACTATAATTCCCGCGTTACACCTGTAATGAATGACAAAAACAAATTAATCGGTAAGACAATTGTACTGAATGATATAACCCAACAGGTGTTGCTGCATGAAAAACTTAGTAAACTGGCTACCCTGGATGCGCTTACAAATATCTTTAACCGCAGGCATTTTCTGGATTTAAGCAATGATGAGCTCTGTCACGCGAAACAGTCCGGAACATCAATATCTTTGATCCTGATGGACCTTGATCATTTCAAGCAAATCAACGATACCTACGGGCATAAAGCGGGTGATATTGTAATTACAACGGTTACCGCGGTTTGCAGTAATAACCTTCGGGTTACAGACCTCTTTGGCCGTTACGGAGGAGAGGAATTTGTGGCTTTTTTGCCGGAGACATCATCTGAAGAAGCATTTCAGATAGCCGAACGCCTCCGTCAAAATATAGCCGTTACCAGGATAGAGCTGGATGACGGCTCAATAACCGTAACCGCCAGCTTTGGTGTCGCCAGCGCGGATAAAGCCGGCGATATAGAGCTGGATGAACTGTTGAAGAATGCGGATGAGGCTTTATATGAGGCTAAAGAAGCAGGCAGAAACTGTGTACGGCGGCGGTTTTTGAATTAGCAATAAAGACGGTTCTCATTGACCATCATCTCTTTTTTTAGCATTAATAATAGCCCCGGAGCATAGGATGAGTTAGGCAGTAATTTAGAGGGGTCTTTGAAAGGGTACCTGTGGGGGGTGATCGTGTGGAGGAACACGTCACGCACAGCCTGGTGGTCAGCGGGCGAAAGCAGTTGGTCCTGCAGGGGGTGCTGCGTGTCGACAGCTTTGATGAGGCCGAGATTAACCTGGAAACCAATCTGGGCGTCCTGAGCCTCAAAGGCGAGGGGCTGCATATTACCCAACTCAGCCTGGAAACAGGCAGCCTGACTGCGGAAGGGTACTTCACCTCTTTTCAGTACATGGAAAGCAAGAGCAAAGGCAAGGGCAAGGGATTATTAAGCAAGATTTTAAAATAAGGACAATTATAAAAGCGCTTAAGGCGCTTTTTTAGCAGGGGCGGTGTTCTTATTGGATATGCTTATCAACCAGGCGGGAGCTTTCACCTCTACCATCGTCATAGGCATGTCCGCAGGTTTATTATATGACTATTATCGCGCGGTCCGGGCGGCTTACAAGCTAAGGAAAATCGGGACTTTTATTGGTGACGTGGTCTACTGGCTGGTTACCACGGCCATGGTTTTTGGCATGCTGCTGTGGGGGACCTGGGGGGAATTGCGCCTTTATGTCTTCATCGGCATCGGCCTGGGCGCGCTTTTATACTTTCACCTGTTCAGCCGCGCCGCCTACCGCGTGTTCCGGTTGAAGTTTTACATCATTCACCGGACCTGGGCTTTATTGCTGTGGACGGTGCACTGGCTGTGGATGGTTGTTACTTACCCGGTGCGATTGCTGCTGTTTAGCCTTTCTTACCCGTACAGGCTATTGGGAAGTATTGTGAACAAAACGGGCGGGGGATTTAAAACTGCCTGGTACCGGCTGGTTGGCAGGAGAGTTGAGCGGGGCCTGGGCGGGTTGAGAAGGCGGCTCTCCCGCCTGGTATTTTGGAGGGGAAAAAAGGATGATTAAGGAAGCCCCGCCAGGGGTTTTTTTGTTGGTTATTAAGAAAATCGGGACACTGGTCCTACGAAAAACAGTAATAACCGCTCATTTCTTAATGCAAATAAATACACCAGAATAAAATCAGGTGCCCGATTAATGGGAGGTCCGGCAAAAGAATTTAGATATGGTGACACAAAGACTTCAATATTTCACCTTCTTATCACTGTTACTTTAGTAGTAAAAATATGATGGTTCCATTGGTTATAAGGTGAATTCAAAGAAGGTCTGTCGACAAACCCGAATAGAACAAAGAAAAAGGGCTTTTGGAAATCCAAAAAAATTGGGCTTCCAGAGCCCTTGTTTTAGCAGTATTACTTTCACATGCCGCTATAGCGGCGCCCACGTATCATGAAAATATGCAGGTGCGATTGAAATCGCACCTGCATCAATTATTTTCATCTTCTGCTGGCGCCGTGTTAGCTTCATGTACGTCTAAGACGGAAGCCATATGAATCAGACTATTTTTAGTTGAATAAAACACTTAAAAGGATTAAAATTTGCTTGAGTAAAATATAAAATTTTTCGACAATATTTTCTTGACGCCCATTTTATCAATCAACAAATTACTGCTTAGAAGGGGGGTAGCATATGGTTTTAGACAGCGAGACCCCGGCTATCAACAAAGATAAAATCCAAACTTCTGCAGAAGTAAAGGACGTTATCAAGGAACCGTCCAGGCCAAATACGAGCATTTGCTGTGATTTGGAGCAGTGCAAGGATGTTATCGAGGAACTGACCAGGCAAAATACACGCATGGCCATAATCCAGCAGATTGCCAAAAGGATTAACATTGAGATGTCCTATGAGGATATCATCGATGAGGTGGCGGAGCCCCTGCGCGGTGTCCTGCCGTACGACCTGCTCAGTTTTTGTTTGATAGAAAATGATAAACTCATCATTAAATCCGGAGTGCCCAAGGGACAAATAATCCTTGATGTCGGGTGGGTTCTGGATAGTGATAACTCGGCGCCCTGGAAGGCCATTACTGACAAACATTGCTTCTTAAGACAGGACATCTGGAACGATACTCATAAATACCAGGAAGACGATGATCTCCGTAAATTAGGGATCAAATCCGCCATAATGGCGCCGCTCCTGGTGAATAATGAGGTTATCGGCGCCCTTAATTTCGGGAGTAAAGAAACCTACGTCTACTCGGAAAATGATTTTATATTTGTCCAGCAGATGGCCGATCAACTGGCGGTCTGTATAAACAATTCGCGCCTTTATGGCGAGGTTTTAAAAAGTAAGAGAGAATGGGAGGAAACCTTCAAGGCGGTTCCTGATAGGCTGTTTCTCATTGACCGCTCTTACAACGTACTTCGTTCCAACAGCCAGGACTTTATGAAAAAAGAAGACGGTGACTTTAAATGTTATAAAGCCTTCACCTGCATCGGAGAGCAGTGCCAGCTTTGCCCTACCGTGGAGGCTTTCCGAATGGGGAAAGCCAGTGTCGGAGAGTTTACCCATACCGTTACCAAAAACATTTATAATATATCCGCCTACCCGGTTTATAACGAAAAAAACGAGCTCTACGGCATGACTGTATACGTTCATGATGTAACTAATAAGAGAAAAATGGAGGCGCAGCTGTTTCAGTCGGCTAAGCTTGCAGCTATAGGTGAAATGGCCGCAGGGGTAGCTCACGAGCTGAATAGTCCCCTTACCGCCATTATCGGTAATACAGGTTTAATTTTAAGGAATGCGTCACTTGGTGACAAGCATATAAAACTGCTGGAGGATATTAAATCCTGCGGGCAGAGGAGCAAGCGCATAATCCAAAATCTCCTTACTTTTTCCAGACAGGACAGCTATTCCTTCGCCCAGGTTTCCATCAATAATATTGTGGAAACCAGTTTATACCTTGTTTCTTATCAAATCGAGAAAAACAAGATAACAATTAAGAAGAACCTTAACCCCCGCATCCCCCCGATTATAGGCAACAAGCAGCAGTTGGAGCAGGTTGTTATCAACTTCTTGCTTAATGCCAGGGATGCTTTAGAGGGTTTGGTTGACGGCAGGATTGAAATCAGCACCGACATGAGAGAGGACGCGGAAGCAGGCTGCACGGTGGTTGAAACACAGGTAGCAGATAATGGAAAGGGAATCCCCGAGAGTATCATCGACCAGATTTTTAACCCCTTTTTTACAACCAAGGAGAAAACCAGGGGCACCGGATTAGGCCTTTCGGTCAGCCTGGGTATTGCCCAAACCCACGGCGGCAGGATTGAGGTTTCCAGCGAGGTTGACAGAGGCAGCGTCTTTTCCTTGATTATTCCGGTGTAACAATATATTCAACGAGATTTGGGGTGACAGCCATGAAGAAGCCGGAGATCCTGGTGATTGATGATGAGATTGAAGTCGGCGCTTTTTTTCATTATTACTTTCAGGAAGAAAAAGGCTACCCGGTGGCGGTGGCTAACTCCGGTTCAGAAGCCAGAGCCTTTCTATCTAAAAAATCCTTTGATCTTGCTCTGGTGGATTTAAAGCTGCCGGATACGGACGGTATTACCTTGCTCAAAGAAATCAAGGATAATAATCCCGGCTCTGTGGTAATCATTATGACCGGGTACAGCACGGTCAAATCCGCTGTAGACGCTATGAAGCTGGGAGCCTTTGATTATATCGACAAGCCTTTTGATGAGCTGGAGGAACTGGACCTACTGCTGGAGCGGGCACTGCAGTCTATTTATAATAAAAAATGGTTTATCAGCGATGAACTGCACAAACTGGCTACTGAATTCGGCATTGTCGTGGCTGCTGACAGCCCTTTAAAGGACCTGTTGCTCCTGGGTAAAAAAGTAGCCACCCGCAAGATTGCTATTTTAATTGAAGGCGAAACCGGGACCGGTAAAGAGGTCCTGGCCAGGTTTATCCATGCCAACAGTCTCCGTTCCGGCAGTCCCTTTATCAGTGTTAACTGCGGGGCGCTTACCGAATCGCTCTTGGAAAGCGAACTTTTCGGACATGAAAAAGGGTCCTTTACCGGGTCCCAGGGAGTCCGGCATGGTATTTTTGAATTAGCAAACAAGGGAACACTTTTTCTTGATGAGATCGGTGAGGCCTCGCCTTCAATCCAGGTGAAATTGCTGCGTGTTTTGGAGAGCGGCGAATTTTACAGAGTTGGCGGTGAAAAACCGCTGAAAACCGATGTAAGGGTGCTGGCTGCCACCAATAAAAACCTGCGGGATGCCGTAAAAGATAAACTTTTTCGGGAGGATCTGCTTTATCGGCTTGATGTAGTCAACTTGCATATTCCGCCTTTACGTGAAAGACGTATGGATATTTTGCCTCTGGTCGACTATTTCATCGAAAAAAACCTGCCGGAAGAAGAGAAGCATTTAACTGTCAGGTTTAATAACGAGGCAAGGAACCTTTTGCAGAACTATTTCTGGCCGGGCAACCTCAGGGAACTGTCAAATGTGGTGGCTCGTTCCCTGGCTCTCAGGGATAGCGACCTGCTTGGACCGGAGTGTCTGCCCGTGCATGTTGTTCTCTACGGGGAGGAGGATTTTCTCGCAGAGCATTTGGGTACGAATACCAACATTGACGAGGCGCTAAGAGACTGGAGCCAGAGGCTTCTCAAGGTAATATTAAGCAAAGGGAGCATAGATTTTCTGGAGCTCGAGAAGAAGCTGGAACAAGAGGCCGCCTGGGTGTCCAGACGGGTTATCGAAGAAACCCTGGTCAAGACCGGCAATAACCGGACTGAAGCTGCAAAAGCGCTTAATATCACTCCCAGGGTTTTGCGTTATCACCGAAATGAAAAGAGCAGAGAGTAAGTTCCTTAACGGCAGCCGGCCGATTTTTCGTCCGGCTGCCGTTTTTTCGTCGCTGATTGATGTGTTGTAGTAATTTAACGAAAAGAATTTTATAAATTAAGACACTTCTCAATAACAGGAAAATGCAGTAATATAAGGCCTCTCACTGGAGAGGTCTTATATTGTGCGAATATTCACAAAACCTGGCATGATCTTTGCACTTAAAAAGCATTAGCAAAGGGGGGTTAATGTTTCATGTACAGGATCGTAAAAAAAGAAGTACTGGCGCCTACACTCAACCTGATTGAAATTCATGCGCCACTGGTAGCCAGAAAAGCATTGGCCGGTCAGTTCGTTATCCTGCGCATCCATGACGAGGGTGAGCGGATTCCCGTAACCATAGCGGATTTTGACCGGGAGAAAGGAACCATTACTTGTGTTTTCCAGGAGGTGGGCAGGACAACCAAAGAACTGGCGACCTTTACAGAAGGGGAATGTCTCAAGGATTTTGTCGGCCCGCTGGGTGTCCCTTCCCACATTGAGAATTACGGCCGGGTTGCCTGTGTCGGCGGTGGAGTGGGCGTAGCGCCCGTTCATCCCATAGCCAGGGCACTTAAAGAAGCCGGTAATGAAGTGATCAGCATTATCGGGGCCCGTAATAAAGACCTCATTTTCTGGGAAGACCGCATGGGAGCCGCATCGAGTGAACTGAGAGTGACCACCGACGATGGTTCTTACTTACGCAAGGGCTTCGTGACCGACTTGCTCAAGGAGCTGATCGAGGAAGAAGGGATAGACTTTTGTCTGGCCATCGGGCCCCTGCCCATGATGCGGGCGGTATGTGACCTGACCAAAAATTACGGGATCAAGACCGTGGTCAGTCTCAACCCCCTGATGGTTGACGGGACGGGTATGTGCGGTTGCTGCCGGGTAACCGTAGGTGGAGAAACCAAATTCGCCTGTGTCGATGGCCCGGAGTTTGACGGCCACCAGGTCGATTTTGCTGAAATGGCCCGCCGTTCCGTGATCTATAAGCACCAGGAAAAAGTTTCCCTGGACCTGTATGAGGAAAAAGGTACCAGGCATCATCATCAGTGCAGATGCGGGGGTGAAGTGTAATGGCTTCAGAAAAAGAAGCAAAAAAAGCTATTGTCCCTAAAAAGAACCCCATGCCGGCTCAGGACCCCGTGATTAGAGCCAAAAACTTTAACGAAGTAGCCTTGGGCTACAGTGAAGAGGCCGTTATAGCCGAGGCGGAGCGTTGCATCCAGTGTAGAAACGCCCCCTGCCGGCAGGGATGCCCGGTTGATATAGACATCCCGGCTTTTATCAAAAAGGTTGCCGAACGGGACTTTGCCGGGGCCGGCCAAAAACTCAAGGAAACCAACGCCCTGCCGGCCGTCTGCGGGCGGGTTTGTCCCCAGGAAAATCAGTGTGAAAAGTACTGCACCCTGGGCAAGAAATATGAGCCCGTGGGCATCGGCCGGATTGAACGGTATGTGGCTGACCGGGAACTGGCCGCCGGGGTAAAGCTTCCGGAAACATCATCTCCTACCGGCAAGAAAGTCGCCATCGTGGGGTCCGGCCCGGCCGGGCTGACCTGCGCCGCCGATCTAGCCAAGCTCGGCCACAAGGTAACCATCTTTGAAGCCCTGCATATCGCGGGCGGGGTACTGATGTACGGCATTCCCGAGTTCCGCCTGCCCAAGTCAGTCGTCCAGGCGGAAATCGACAACCTCAAGAAATTGGGGGTCGATATTCAGGTCAACGCTATTGTCGGCAAGTTTTCCACTATAGATGAACTGATGGAGAGCGGCTATGACGCTGTCTTTCTCGGTACCGGCGCCGGCCTGCCCAACTTTATGCGGATACCCGGCGAAAACGCCTGCGGGGTGTACTCGGCCAATGAATTTCTGACCCGCTCCAACCTGATGCAGGCTTACCGCTTCCCGGAAACGGACACCCCCATCTTTGCCGGTAAAAGGGTGGCCGTATTAGGCGGCGGCAACGTGGCCATGGACGCCGCGCGCACGGCCCTGCGTCTGGGGGCGCAGGAGTCCTGGATCGTCTACCGGCGCTCCAGGGTGGAGCTGCCGGCGCGGTTTGAAGAGGTTGAGCACGCCGAGGAAGAAGGCGTTAAGTTTCAATTCCTTACCAACCCGACCAGGATCCTCTATAACGATGACTACTGGGTAACCGGTATGGAATGCCTGCGCTATGAGTTGGGCGAGCCGGACGCTTCCGGCAGGCGCAGTCCGGTGCCGGTTAAAGGCTCCGAATTTATCCTCAAGGTGGACACGGTGGTGGTGGCTATCGGCACGGGGCCCAACCCGCTGATTTCCAAGACCACGCCCGACCTGGCGGTCAACAGGAGAGGCAATATCACCGCCGACCCGGAATCCGGCGCTACCTCCAAGCCGGGGGTTTACGCCGGCGGCGACGTGGTTACCGGCGCCGCCACGGTCATCCTGGCCATGGGCGCGGGGCGCACCGCGGCCAGATCCATCCATAATTATCTTCTGTCAAGCAAGTGATTCCGATGAAGCCGATTTGTTTGAATTGCTAGTTTAATTCTTCTCTACCGGGGGGTGGTGAAAAAGTTAGCCGGAAACGTGTTCATAAGGCACTGTCCAAACTGAATCTCATTTAAAGGAGGTATTTTCATGCTGCAAGACTACCTAATTCCGAAAACAACAGAGGAGGCCTTGTCTTATTTGCAGGGCGGCAAAGGGCAGGCCAGGGTTATCGCAGGCGGCACCGACCTGCTCCTGGACCTTGCAGACGGCAAAAAAGAAGCCGGGGTGCTGGTCGACATTACCCGGATTGCTGGGTTGAACAAAATCACGGTGGAGAATGGCATGATCCGGATCGGCGCCGCGGTAACCCATAACCAGGCCGCCAAGTCCGAATTGATTCGTGAAAAAGCTTCCGTCCTGGCCCAGGCGGCCAGATCGGTGGGTTCCCTGCAAATCCGCAATTCCGGCACAGTGGTTGGGAATGTGCTGAATGCGCAGCCTGCCGCCGACACGGCGGTAGCCCTGACAGCGCTGGGCGCGGTTGCTGAAATCCTGTCGCCGGCGGCAAAGGAGAACCTGCCGGTGGAAGACCTGTATGCCGGTCTCGGAAAAAGCGCTGTGGACAGCGCCTCCCAACTGGTGACCATGGTTCGATTTCCTGCCTTGTTAAAGAACCAGGGCTCAGCTTTTGAACGCCTGGAACAACGTAAAGCGCTGGCCCTGCCCATGCTCAATGTGGCAGTGGTGGTTTCCCTGTCCGGTGAGCAGTTTGAGTGGGCCCGCATCGTCATGGCTCCGGTCGGGACAAAACCGGTGCGCGCGACCGGGTCGGAAGCAATATTAACAGGCGCCAGGGTAACTTCGGAGATAATTGAAAAGGCGGCCGGTGCGGCTATTGCCCAGGCCAACCCCAGGGACAGCGCGCTCAGAGGTTCACGGGAATACCGCCTGGAGGTCCTGCCGGTTCTGGTCAGACGCGCCCTGGAGTCGGCCGTTGCTCAAGCGAAAGCCAACTCTTAATTATAATAAGGAGGTCAATCATGAGCGTCAAAATGCTGTCTTTTATTCTCAACGGGGAAAAAACTGTAGTGGAAGTCGCGCCTTCCGATATGCTGGTTGACGTTTTGAGGGATAAACTGCTCCTGACCGGAACCAAGAAAGGTTGCGGCAAAGGGGAATGTGGGGCTTGTACGGTGATCATGAACGGGGAGGCTGTCAACTCCTGTATGGTTCCCGCCTTAAAAGCCGAGGGCGCGGTGGTGGAAACCATCGAAGGGATCGGGAGTCCGGATAAATTTCACCCGCTGCAGGAAAGCTTCATGGATCATGGAGCCATACAGTGCGGTTTCTGTACTCCGGGGATGATCATGTCGTCGAAAGCCCTGCTTGATAAGAACCTGACCCCCAGCCGGGAAGATATCAGGGAAGCTGTATCAGGGAATATCTGCCGCTGCACGGGTTACGTCAAAATAGAAACAGCGGTGTCGGCTGCCGCGAAACAAATCAGAGAAAGCCGGTAAAGGAGGCGAAGTAATGAAAAAAAATAATGTCGTAGGCAGAAATGTTCGCAGGCTGGATGCCGCTGAAAAGGCCACCGGAACAGCCACCTTTTCCACCGATTTCTACTTGCCCGGCATGCTGTACGGAAAGGTGCTGCGCAGCCCCTATCCCCATGCCCGGATTATCAGTATTGACACAACTGAAGCTGAAAGATTTCCCGGGGTAAAGGCGGTGGCTACCTATCAAAACACCTCCAGGGAAATTTTCAACACCTCCGCCACAATGACTTTTACCGTGCCGGCGCTTGAACCGGTCCTGGACCAGTATATATTTGACAACATAGTGCGCTACGTGGGTGACGAGGTGGCGGCTGTGGCGGCAGTCAGTGAAAAGGTGGCTGAGGAAGCGCTGAAATTGATTCGGGTAAAGTACGAGGAGCTGCCGACTGTATTTGATCCACTGGAAGCAATGGAGCCGGAAGCGCCCGATATCCACCCTAGCTGCGGCGCCGGTAAAAATATCCCCGGAGAAGTAGTCAAGATCCCTTTTGGCGATGTAGACAAGGGTTTTAAAGAAAGCGATGTAGTATTCGAAGGACGTTTTAAATTGCCTGTTCAGAAGCAAGCCCAGCTGGAAACACAGGCCGCTGTGGCGCAGGTCGGTGTTGACGGAAAAATCACGGTCTGGTCGACTACTCAAACACCGCACCCCTCCCGGATTATCCTGGCCAATGTTTTTGGGGTCCCCGAAAGCAAGGTCAGGGTATTGAACCCGCCTTATGTTGGCGGCGGCTTCGGTGTGCGCATCGGCTTGAGCGCGAAAGCCGAACCTATTGCTGTGGCGCTGGCCAAGCTGGCCGGAAAACCGGTCAAGGTTGTTTATTCCAGGGAAGAGGATTTTATCGCCTCGGATACACGGCATGGAGGATATGTGAGCGTCAAGCTGGGCGCCAAGCAAGACGGGACCTTCCATGCAATGGAGCTGAAGGGAATTTTGAATACCGGCGCTTACTGCAGCTTTGGATGTGAAACGCCGGGCGTGCTGGGAGCGATGGGGTTGGCTGTTTACCGCGTCCCCAACCAGTCCTATTATGGCCACAGCGTTTATACAAATACCACCCCCGCGGGAGCCATGCGCGGGTTCGGCAATCCCCAGGCTATGTTTGCCATTGAGTCGGCGGTGGATATGCTCGCCGAAAAACTGGAAATGGATCCATTGGAGCTGCGCTTGAAAAATATTATGCAGGTTGGCGACCCCTGGTGTTTGCCTTATCCCTGCCAATCAACCGGTTTGGCTGAGTGTATTGAAAAAGGAGCGTTAAGCATTGGTTGGGAAAAACGGAGCAATCTGAACCAGCCAGGCGCCAAGAAACTTAAGGGTATCGGCGCCGGAGTAGGAACCCACGTGAGCAACGCCTGGCCGTTTTGCGTGGACTATGATAACGCTTATGTCACTGTGCAGCAGGACGGGTCCATTCATTTAGCCGCCGGCGTTCCCGATATCGGCACCGGGACCAGTACCACCCTGCCGCAATTAGCCGCCGAAACGCTCGGCGTAGGACTCGGTGAAGTAAGCCTGACTTTTGCCGATACCGCAACCACACCCTTTGACATCGGCAGCCACGCCAGCAGGACCTGTTACGCTGCTGGAACCGCTGTAGTGGCGGCGGCTAATGACGCGCGCAGACAGATCCTCGAATATGCCGGTGATTTCTTAAATGTCCCGCCTGAAAGACTGGATATCAAGGATTCCGTTATCTATATCGCCGGCCGGGAACTGGGCGGGCAGTGCGCTGGAACCGGCGTATGTCAAACCGGTGAAAATAGAAATAGTGTGAGCCTGCGGGAGTTGGCTTACCACGCGCACCTGCGCAACAAACAGTTTATCGGGGTGGGCCGGATTGTTCCGGGGAACGCCCCGCCGTGGCACGCCCATTTTGCTGAGGTCGAAGTGGACACGGAAACCGGCCAGGTCAAGGTATTAAAGATTGCCGCGGCTCATGACGTGGGCAAGGCGGTCAACCCCCTTATCGTGGAAGGGCAAATCGAGGGTGGTGTACTGATGGGCGTGGGTTACGCCACCAGCGAGGAAATCCTCTATGACGCTAAAGGAAAACAGCTGCACAACAGCCTGCATAAATACATGCTGCCCACAGCGGAGGATGCGCCTGAAATAGACGCCATTGTGGTAGAAGCCAGCGACCCGACGGGCCCTTACGGCGCCAAGGGTGTGGGTGAGACAGGTTTGGTGCCGACTGCGGGGGCTATTGCCAATGCGGTTTATAACGCCACAGGGATTCGCTTTTACGAGATACCTCTGACCGAAGAAAAGGTTTACAAGGCTTTAAAACAGCGGATTTAATCCTGGCGGGTAGAAATATATAAAAGAGCTATCAATAAAATCAAGGCCAATCCTAATTTGGGATTGGCCTTGATTGTTTTAATAATACCTATATTTTTAGCTTTTCCAAGCCGCCTCTAATTTGGGGTGGATGAAAGGAAATAATTTTCGTAGAATGAAGCTTTGATTTGGGACGTAGCGGACTTTTTATGAATAGTTCCATAGGTTTACATAGCCGGCTTATAATATTACATAATACGTGATATAATATTACCATTATTGTAATATTAATTGGGGGGGCTTAGATGCATTTTCCGCTGGGGGGGCCGGTGCCCGAAGAAGATATCGTAGGCAGAGATGACTTTATTACATCTCTTGAAACTAGATTGGCGGAAGGTCAAAGCATAATGCTCGCTGGACCCCGTAGGATTGGTAAAACTTCTCTTGCCTTTGAAGTATTGCGCCGGCTGAAGAAAAAGGGGTTCTATGTGGCTTCTGTGGATTTTTTTCGTACATCCAGCAGAAGAAGCATAGCTGAATCAATTATAAATAGTTGTCTTGAAAACAGAACTGGAATAAGAAAAACGTTAAATGCTGTTTGGGATCGAGCGAAGCTGTTGGCCGGTTCTGCAAAAATAGCAGTCAAGATAGAGGATTTAGAACTTAATATTGGTTTTCCAAAGAAGGAAATGGACGATGAAACAATTCTGGAATTCGCTTTCAATCTACCGGAACTTCTTGCTGAGAGAGATGATAAGCGGATGGTGATGGTTTTTGATGAGTTCCAGGACGCCGGGCAAATCGGCGGGTTAGATATATACAAGGTTATGCGTTCTTATTTTCAGCACCAAAAGAAAGTATCATACCTTTTTCTTGGCTCAAAAGAAAGTATGATGCAATCTCTTTTTGCAGGAAAGAAGCACGCTTTTTATCGCTTTGCCGCGGTACTTCCCATCCCGCAAATACCGGAAGAAGCTTGGATGAGCTATATTACCCGTAAATTTTATGAAAGAAGTATTGACGTAAACAGCGATTATGTTTTAACAGAAATTGTCCAATTGGCAGGGGGGCACCCACAGGATACTATGCTAATATGTACAGAGGCTTATTATACATTACTGGAAGCCAATGAGAAGAAATTGTCAAGCGAAATAGTAAGAATTGCTTATGAGCGAGCCTTAATTACTCTGACTCCAGTTTTTGACGAAATATTGGATGATGTTGGTAAGAGGTCTCGAGTAAGGGAGGTTCTTCGACGCCTTGCTCTAGGGGAGGTAATTTACAAGGAAAAGAACAATCCAAACGATATAAAAAGAGCGATTGATATCCTTTCAAGGAGTGCGATCATTGAAAAAGAAGGCCGTGGTAAATACAGGTTTGTTGAACCCATGTTAAAAGAATATATACTAAGAAATTATTAACGGCGTAGATAACAAGGTTAAAAAAAATAACGCCGCGAAGAAATTGATGCGGCGTTTAATGTCTTTAATAAAACTTCTTTGATTCCAGGCATGCCTGTACGTCGTTTAAGCATTCCCCGAACCGCTGGAAGTGAACCACTTCTCTTTCTCTTAAGAAACGAAGCGTGTCTTTTATGCCGGGATCGTCGGTGAGCTGGATCAGGTGCTCGTAGGTGGTCCTGGCTTTTTGTTCTGCCGCCATGTCTTCATGCAGGTCGGTAACCGGGTCCCCGGTGGCCTGGACGTAAGCGGCCGTCCAGGGGACGCCGGCGGCGTCGGCCGGATAAACGGCACGGTCGTGTTCGGCAAAATGCGCCCCTAAGCCGGCCTCCCTGAGCTGCTTGGCCGGCACGCCCTTGACCAGCTTGTAGATCATGGTGGCTATGATCTCCCAGTGGGCCAGTTCCTCAGTGCCGATATCGGTCAAAAGCCCTTTGGCCATATTGGTAGGCATGGAGTAGCGCTGGGTTAGATACCTGACCCCGGCGGAAAGTTCACTGTCCGGCCCGCCGTACTGGGCCATCAGGAACTTGGCCATACCGATGTCGTTTTTAAATACGCGGACAGGGTATTCCAGTTTCTTTTCATACATCCACATAGCTTTTTAGTCCTTTCTTTAGGCGTATTCAATTTCCCACGGCCATGGCCCCTCGATCCATTGCCAGGGGCATTTAACCAGAGTCGGGCTTAAAAGTGTCAGGGGCCCATAAATTTCTTCATACCGCTTGATAGCCGGCAGGAGTTTATCGCGTACGGCGGCGTAGTCCCTGAGCGCCGCGCGATCCTGCGGGTGCGTGTCCAGGAATAAATTCAGCTCAATCAAAACAAATTCAAGTTCCTGGATTTCCCTAAGTAGGGCCAATCTTTCGTCCATCTTTCTCTCTCCTCGTTAATAAGGATAAGGTCTATAGAGGTCTGGAAAAAGAGTGCCTTTTTCCAATGCCTCGGCCGGAGTAAATGTTCGCCCATATTTTTGCCAGATCACATAGGCCTGGGCCAGGCGGGCGGTCGGATACAAACCTTCAGCCTGCAGGTCTTCGGCTGTTTGGCTTTTGACTTCAAACGGCGCTTCAGTTTTTTTATCGTTGCCCTTGACAGCGGGAACCGGGCCGGCGGGCGGCTCTTGCGGGTTTTGCGGCAGCATGAAATGACCTCCTTTATTGGCATGATTTCTCACTTCCAGCTTATGTATGGTATTTACGGGTTGTGACCGGCAAGGGGAAATTTTGGTCTTGTGAAAACCGGGTGGGAGACATATTGAGGTAAGTGTCGCAGCCCGGCGGCCATGTCAAAAGCCCGGGTTTAATCAAAACCCGGGCTGAACGGCATACGAAGCATATCCCCAATAATGCGGGGTGGATTCATTCGCACAAATGTAACACTAGTACCAACAAGTCGGCGCTAACGCGCCGTGTGAGATTGAAATCACACCCACATCGCTTAGTTTTACCCGCCGCCCGCACCGCGACAGCAGCGTGTGGAACTTCACAGAGAAATAATCCTTGTTTTGGTTAAAAATGTGTATTGATTAAAGACCCAGATACCAATCGGCAGCAAGGGCATTGTCTTTGATCCTTAAGTAATGCAGTATATTCCGACGTCCGATGTCTGACGACCGACGACTGAATCCTACAGCCTTTTAAGCCATTCTATTAGTCTGAACGAAAAGATTACTTTACAATCGTCTTCTTCGTCACCAGCCCTGAAATTTACATCCCCGGCTGCTTGAGTATTGTAGTTTTCCATCTTCTGTTCATCCGGTATATATGCTTCCGGTTTGCCGTTTGTGTCCCCGGCTATTTGAACGTCCAGGGTCTGAGACGTTTGTTTGCTTACGGGAATATCAGGTTTTGAAGGGACGGACGGAAAACTCATTGCTGGTGTGTCGATGGCTGCATTTCTGGTCATATCCACAAAGCAGAGAGGCGGGAAGAGGACGCACCACCAATTTGTTCCCTCTCCGTTCCCGATAACCACCCGCACCGCCTCGTAATCACCTGCGGGGAGAATGAATGCGCCATAATGCTTGGTGGGGAAAGGAAAAGTGTTCAGTTCCGCCGTAACGGGGTAATCCTTGCCCTCCGCCTTTATTACGCGACTGGCGATCAATTCAATCCGGTCAAGGTTAGACCGTGCGGTCAGTCTGGCCGATTCGATATCCCCGGAGGCCAAAAACTCCGGAGCCATAACCTGGATGATTTCATCCCTGACTTTACGCTTCAGCGCCTGGTCAGCCTCGCTGTCGCTGTTAGCTAAAACGTGCAGGCGAATAAAACCGCCGCCTGCTACGGAAGTTTCAGAAACTGCGGCAGGCAGGCTGAAGTAAAAGAGCAATCCAGACAGTATTAGCCCGCCTGCCAGTATTCTATAAACCCATTTCATATTGAATGCCCGCATACCACACACCTCATCACTAAAAAAGATTGTTGACTGGTTGTAGTATAACCAGAACCTGTTGGAATCTTACGCAATCCGATAATTTTCTGGTTCAATTTACCAGGATAAATCACGCTGGAGGCTTTAAACAAACCCCTGAATATTTGGAAGGGAACCGTATTAACATGTAGACACTGGAAAGAGACACTGGAAAGAAAGGGGGCAACATGTATTTTGCTGGTGTAAATAACTTTTTCCTTAAAAAAATTAAGGGGGGCTCTAATAATGTTTAAAAAAGTTTTAATGGTTTTACTGGCGCTTGTAATGGTACTTGGTTTTGCGACTGCCTCCCAGGCGGCGCCCTGGAAGGAGAAAAACAATCAGAAATTTTTTGTAAAGAAAAACTACAAACCTGTCACTGTTACGGATATCGGTTCACACTGGGCCAAACAGCCAATCGAGGTGATGGCTTCCTACGGCATCATCCTGGGTTACCCTGACCAGACTTTCCGGCCGAATTCATCTGTTTCCGTCAATGAGGCTATCATGATGATTTCCAGGGCCGCCGGCTTCGAAGTTTCCACAGCCACTTCAGGCCAGTCTTCATACGACGGGTTCCCTTTCTGGATGCAAGATTGTATAGATTTTGCCCTTGACGAGGGGATTATAGAAGAGAGCGAGCTTGATGACCTAAACGGCAATCAGGCGGCTAAAAGGTACCAGGTGGCGGTTTGGGCCTCAAGGGCTATGGGACTTGAGGTGGATGACCGGCTAGCGTTTGAGGATACGGACGAGATCCCCTTTTACGCCAGGCCTTATGTCGGGGGGATGTGTGCGAACAGTTATATGATTGGTTATCCCGGCAACATCTTTCAACCAAACAAGGCGGTGACCAGGGCTGAACTGGCCATGGTGCTGTACCGGATTATGCTGGCCGAGGACAACGGCAGCGACAATGATGATAACAGCCTTGACCTGCAGCTTGTGACGCTCAGCCCCAGGAATGGAAGCTATAGCGTCGACGCGGACACATATCAGTTGACTGCTAAATTTAATGAGGATATAAGAGCGATCGAAGACCTCGATGACGTCATGGATGGTATTTCCGTACGCAATATAACCGACGGGAAATATGTTGACATCGATAAGGTTGCAATTAGCGGCAGTACTTTAACAATCACACTGGAAGATTCGCTGGAGCAAGGCCAAACCTACCGTGTCACCATCAGTTCAGGGATTATTGAGTCGGAGGAATCCGGAGAAAACTTTACAGGTTTAAGCGGCAGCAATTGGCAGTTTGCCACCGGAGACGATGACGTTTCCGACCTGGAAATCGAATCGCTTAACCCCAGGAAGGGGAGCGATAGCGTTGACCCGGATACCAACGAGTTGACTGTTGAGTTTAATGAGGACATATGTGCGATCGAAGACCTCGATGACGTCATGGATGGTATTTCCGTACGCAATATAACCGACGGGAAATATGTTGACATCGATACGGTTGCGATTAGCGGCAGCACTTTAACAATCACACTGGAAGATTCGCTGGAGCAGGGTAAAACCTACCGCGTTGCCATCAGTTCGGGGATTATCGAGTCGGAGGATTCCGGAGAGAACTTCGTAGGAATAAGCGGCAGCGAATGGCAGTTCACCACGGTAGATTCCTTTTATATCGAGACACTAACCCCCCGGAACGGCGCCGCTGATGTTGACCTTACCGATGTTCTGGAGGCCAGCTTTAGCGGGGATATCAGTGCCGTATCAGGAAAGAGCCTGCTTGGGGCGGTCAGGGTTTACAACAAAACCGATGGCTCGTACGTTGATATAGACAAGGTGGAAATTAACGGGGACACCCTCACCATTACCCTGGAGGACACCCTGGAGGGAGACAGCACGTTTGAGGTAACAATCAAAGCCGGTTATCTGGAGGATGAAGACACCGGCGTGGACTTTGCAGGGCTCAATGGCAGTGACTGGAGATTTACTACCGAATAACCCCTGGGAGCGAAACATAATATATTTCTTGGTTAAGCCGGGGATACCACCCCGGCTTTACTGTTTTCTTACTCCCTACGCCTGACCGGACAATGCTCCAATCCGGCATTAGTCATTTTTGGGATAAAAAATAAAAAAATAAATACACAGGGCAGGAATATTTTTGGCGGCGTAGAAAGTATGTACTAATTTTGTAGTCATTATGTGGATGAGCGTAGGGTGAGGGCAGGGATCAGGGGTTATGCAGATTGAAATAAGAGGGGCGGAAAGGCTCAGTTTCCGGGAGCGGCAGGTTGTAACTTTAAAGGAAATGGGTTATTCCGCAGACCACATTGCCAAACAGCTCCGCTTGAGCCCGAGTACCGTCGCCACCCTGTATAACCGGGCCAGGACCAAAGGCTATGAGGTGGTAATCGTTATCCCTGGCAACAACCTGGGCATCTTCGGGTCAGATGAGGAAGAGGAGGACAAAGCATGAACGCGCCGGCAAGAATATTAGAGGAGACATATCGTCCCCAGTCGGAAAAGATGGCGCCGGATAGCCATACGGTCAGACGGAAATCTAAAAAACTCTCTAAAACGAAGTTCCCCTCCTTGGTTTTTATCCTGGTTCTGGGCTACCTGGCGGTCTCCTTCGGCGCCCAGTTCAGCAAGCTTACCACCATGCAGAAGGATGTGCTCAGCATTCAGCAGGAGGTGGAGGAACTCAAGCAGAGGAACATGGCTCTGCGTCAGGAACTGCAGGCTGTACAGACCGACGCCTATGTTGAAAAAACTGCCAGGGAGAAGCTGGGGCTGGTTAAGCAGGGTGAAACAAGGGTGCTGACGGTAGCTCCCGGGACAGAATTGCAACAGCTTGAGGTCCCATCCGGACCCACTCCCGCCGCAGACTAAATTCATCGTTAAACCCAGATGTTTCTTGACACTCTCCATTAATCTCGCATATAATTACACTAGGTTTTTGTAGGTTTAGAGGAGGAATATTCTCAGTTATGCCGATAGAGTTGGGGAGCATCGTAGAGGGCGTTGTTACCGGTATTACCAATTTCGGTGCTTTTATTGAACTGCCTGGCGGTGCGACCGGACTTGTCCACATTTCGGAGATTGCCGAAGTTTATGTGAAAGATGTGCACGACTTTTTAAAGGCCGGCGACAAGGTAATGGTAAAGGTTATTTCGGTTGATCCAAAGGGAAAAATAGGGCTTTCCATCAAGCAGGCCAATCCTTCGGCACGCGCGCCCAAGAAAAAATTCCAGGCTTCCTTTGAGGATAAGCTGGCCAAGTTCATGAAAGATAGCGAAGAACGGCTGCAGGTTTTAAAAAGGAGCACGGAAGCTAAAAGGGGAGGGCGCGGCTCAGGCCGGAAAGCAGATTAGAGCCCATCCATATTTACTTAGCTAGGGAGCAATTCTCAACAGGGGAATTGCTTTTGTTGTTGAAATAATAAGCTTTTCGAACAACTCTTTTTCCGGAGGTGTGGAAGGTGAAACGGGTTGGAGCTATTGATATTGGAACGAATTCTACCAGACTGCTGGTTGCTGAAGAGTCGGACGGGCATCTGCGGACTGTAGCAACCAATCTGGCCATAACCAGATTGGGGGAAGGCATCGGCAGCGGGGAGCTTCTGCCCCCCGCAATGGCCCGGACGACCGACGCAGTCGCCGGTTTTTTTCATGAGGCGGTACGCCTGGGCGCCGAAACGGTGGTGGCAGTTGCTACCAGCGCGGTACGGGATGCAGCCAACCGGGCGGACTTCCTGGAACTGGTAAAGAAGAAAACTGGTTTGCAAATAAGGGTATTGAGCGGGACAGAGGAAGCCTCCTATAGTTATTTGGGCGTAGTAAGCGGACTGCCCATGGAACAGCGATCAACAGCTGTGCTGGACGTTGGTGGCGGCAGTACGGAATTAAGCTGGATGGAGCCCCAAGGGCTCAACACAGTCAGTGTAAACATGGGGTCCGTGCGGCTGACCTTGAGTGGATTCTCCCCGGCAGAGGTTGCCGCCGCTTTCCACCCGCACTTAAACAGGGCGCGCCAGGCCGGAGCTGCCGTTCTCGTGGGTGTGGGAGGGACGGTTACTACTCTGGCGGCGATTCAACAGGAACTTGCCATATACGACCCGGAGCGGGTACACGGTTTTAGTCTGTCAATCCTTGATGTAACGGGAATTCTTGAAAGGCTTGCCGGTATGGAGCTTGCTGAGCGTAAGAAGGTGGCAGGGCTGCAGCCGGGACGGGCGGACGTTATTGTAGCAGGTGTTACTATTGTTAAAGTTGTTATGGAAGGGCTGGGGGTTGACCGGCTGACAGTCAGTGAGTGGGATCTTCTTCATAGCCTGATCCTGGAAGAAGTCGAAAGAAAGTAGTTTAAATATACCATTTACTACAAATATTTCCAACCCTATGCGCTATAATTATATTTATGGATTTGGTATTAGGGGTTGGAGCAATTGTTCGAAAACATCGACATTTATCCCTACCGTCGTACGGGTCAAGAACAGAACAAAAAGCGGGCTGAGAGACTGGCCAAAAACCCAAATAAGAGGCCTCACCTTTTTAAGGCCGGGACCGGGGAAGGCTTTACCCCGGTGGCTCTGGCGATTGGCGCCGCCGGTATCCTGCTTGGACGGGCCGTGCTGCTGGGCGATTTAATTCCTTTCGCGGCATCTTTTGTGGCGGCTTCTATCCGTGTTTTCGGCCGCAACGGTATCCTGTCGGTACCGGCGGTGCTCCTGGGTCTGGCCACGATCAGCCAGGGGCCGGCTCTGGCCGGTACGGGCCTGACTGTCCTCGGGACCTGGCTGTTAACCAGCGTCGTGCCGGGGGAGGTGAAGCGTCCGTGGCTGGTCCTGCCGGCGCTGGTCTTTGCTGTTACGGTCATTGTCAGGACCACCCTGGTGGCTTTTTCCGCCGCGTCTACCTACCTCTATTTCGCAGTTCTTTTTGAAGCCATATTTGCCGCGTTGCTAACCGGGGTTATGAACTACGCTCTGGCCGCTCTGAAAAAAAAGGCCGGCTCCGGGCGATCGCTTACCGGTGAAGAAATATTTTGCGCAGCCCTGCTTTTTGGAGGGCTCGTGGCCGGAACCGGTGACCTCAAGCTCGGTCTGGTGAGTTTCAAGGGGGTATTAAGCGGTCTAACCATCTTGCTGGCTGGCACGGCCGGGGGAGCGGGAGCCGGAGCGGCTGCGGGAGCGGTGGTGGGAATTATCCCCGGCCTGGCCTACGTGGTGGCCCCGGCCGTGGTAGGGGCTTATTCCTTTGCCGGGTTGCTGGCGGGGCTTGGCAAAAGCTTCGGCAAGGCCGGTGCCGCCACCGGGTTTGTTCTGGGTAATATTATCCTTTCAGTTTATTTGACGGATTACACCAGCCTGGTCACGATCCTCGCCGAAAGCGGGATTGCCGCGCTTCTGTTCCTGCTCTTCCCTGCAACTGCTATTGAGAAGCTACAAACTACCCTCGGGATTTCGGAACAGTCTCGCCCGCACCAGCAGGAGGGCAGCCAGCTCAAAGAAATGTTTAAGGAGCGCATAAAAAACTGGTCGCGTGTGTTCTATGAGCTGTCGCGCTCCTTTGAGCAGGTTTCCTCTACGGTCGGTCATACTCCACAGGAGCAGAGCCTGCAGAAGTTATTGCGCCTGACCGGTGAAAAGGTCTGCAGTGACTGCACTTTTCATCGTACCTGCTGGGAGAGGGATTTCTACAAGACCTACCAGGGCTTGGTGGATCTGATTGCCCATATTGAGATCTATGGCAAAATAAGCCCGGATAACTTCTCCGCCGAGTTGAAGAAGCGCTGCTCCCGTACCAAAGAATTGGCCATAACCCTTAACTGCCTCTATGAATCCTACAATCTCAATCGCTACTGGTCGCAACGCCTGCTGGAGAGCAGGGATATTGTTTCGGAGCAACTGAAGGGTATTGCCGGGGTAATGGCAAGCCTGCCTGGAGAATTGGAATTGGACCTGGATGCCGGGGAGATCGCCCCGCGTATGCGCAGGAGGCTAAAAGAAGCAGGTATTCAACCGGAGCGCCTGTCAGTTGTCACCAGGGAAAGCGGCGCCAGTGAGGTGGTCCTTGCCCATGCCCCCTGCGGCGGGATGATGAAATGCGCCAATGTTATTGGGCCTCTGTTGTCCTCCCTGCTGGAACAGCCCGTCAATAAGGCCACCCCGGCCTGCCTGGCGCAGGAAGGGGATACTGTCTGCACCTTGCGTTTTTACCCGGATTTGAAGTGCCGCCTGGCTCTGGGGGTCGCCCGGAGCGGTAAGAACGGCAGCTTGATTTCCGGGGATAGTTATGCCTTTTTTAATCTCAAAAGGGGTCGATTGGCGCTGGTCTTAAGCGACGGTATGGGGGTGGGTCCGCGCGCGGCCCTGGAAAGCGGTATTACCATCTCCCTGTTGGGTAACCTGCTGGAATCCGGTTTTGGCCAGGATCTGGCCATTAAAACGGTCAATTCAATTTTGGCGCTTCGCTCACCCGGAGAAAGTTTCGCCACGGTGGACCTGGCGGTGGTCAACATCTATACCGGCCAGGCGGATTTTGTGAAAATTGGCGCCGTGCCGACCTTTGTGCTGCGAGGGCGGGAGGTAGGAATGATTAAGGCCAGTTCCTTACCGGTCGGAATTGTTGAGGATATCGAAGTGGCCTCCATGAGCAAGAAATTGCAGCCTGGAGATGTGCTGGTGATGGTCACGGACGGTGTGCTGGACGCCTACCAGGGGCCGGAAGAGCGTGAGGATTGGTTGGCCGGGGTCCTGGAGGATGTGGCTCATATGGCGCCGCAACAGATGGCTGAGCTAATCTTAAAGCTGGCGCATACCAGCGCTGGAGGAACCGCCAGGGCGCCCGACGACATGACCGTCCTGGTGGCCAGGTTGGAAACGGCTCCCAAACGGAATTAGCGTGCATGAACCGGGCATAATGCGCAAGACAAACTGCTGCGAAAACATTTCGGACAGGCCTTTTGATGCAGGTGCGAATTCATTCGAACTTAACCCCATAGAAATGCAGCAACAGTTTCTGTAGAAGTCCATGAAACTACTTTGGAAAAATGCAGCATTAGCTTCCCATCCATATGGTTGAGTTTATTAACAATTAGATACTTCAGCCAGGTCAAAATTTAGCCGGGAAAGTTCCCGGCTTTTAGTTTATCTCAGTTTTGGGAACACTTATTTTACCTTGGGGCAGGAAAAGACTTTGCTGCTGTTGAATTACATCTTGTTTTAGCAAGTGGTAAAAATAGGCTCTATGTATTAAAGCTGCTTAACAGCTTTAGAATAGATATAAAAGGAGGGGAGCTGCCTTATTCGGGAACTTCCCGCAGGTGGTGGAGAAGATGGACTTGCTTGACAGGGTTCGTAACGACATGGCCCGCCACCGGATGACAGAACCCGGATCTAAAGTGGTGGTTGCAGTCTCCGGAGGGGCCGATTCGGTTACGCTTCTGCACCTGTTATATCTGCTTAAAGATGAACTGGAAATATCGCTGCATATCGCCCACCTGAATCACATGCTGCGTGGGGAGGAATCAGAAGAGGACGCTCGTTTTGTAGCCGGCCTGGCGCAAAGCTATGGTTTGCCGTCAACAGTTCAGTCGATCGATGTGCTGGCTTACCGCGAACAGCGCCGAAATTCAGTAGAGACAGCTGCCAGGGAGGTGCGTTACAGTTTTCTCAGCGATGTCGCCAGTCAATGCGGCGCCAAAAGGGTGGCCCTGGCTCACCAGGCTGACGACCAGGCCGAGACCATTTTAATTAATTTCCTAAGGGGGTCTGGAACAACAGGCCTGAAAGGTATCCCTCCCGTTCGGCAGGGGGGGTATGTAAGGCCTCTGCTATCCCTCAGGCGTTTTGAGATTGAGCGCTACTGCGCCGAGAACGGACTCAAGTTCCGTACCGACTCATCAAATATGAAGGAGGTTCACCTCCGGAACCGGGTGCGGCATAGACTGATTCCTTTATTGGAAAAAGAATACAATCCGGCTCTTGTGCCGGCTCTGCTCAGGCTGGGCGAGCTCTGCCGGGAGGAAGACGAATATTTTGAAACCCGGGCCAGGCAGGCCTACCTCGGCGCCCTGGCGGGTGAGTCTGAAGGCTGCTTGACCCTCAGGCTGGCTGACCTGGCCGGAGTGGACCTGGCTGTCAGGCGCAGGGTCATCCGCATGGCCTGGGCGGCGCTGGCCGGACATGAAGGGACCCTTTCCTTTCAACACGTTGAGGATGTCATCCGGTTAATCGAAGGGGGTAGAACAGGGTCGAGCGCGATCCTGCCGGGCAGTGTGGAAGCTGTTCGCTCCTACCGGTTTCTCGAATTAATGCGGGAAGAGGAGAGAACGGGGGCGCCTTACTACCAGCATCCACTCGTCATCCCGGGCACAACCCATATTCCGGAACTGGACCGGACTGTGTACGCGGAGCTTGTCCCTTTTGATTTTCGGCCGGATCCCAAAAAGCTGCCGCCGAATGAAGCAGTATTGGATTGGGATAAGCTGCCTAAACAGCTCTACGTTCGCCGCCGTAAGGCGGGAGATGTCTTTCATCCTTTTGGGATGCCTGCGGGAATGAAGCTGAAGGACTTTTTCATAAAACAAAAAATTCCACAAGCACAAAGGGATCGCCTTCCACTGGTCGGGACGCCTGAAGCTATTGTGTGGGTGCCGGGCTTACGGGCCGGTGAAAGGTGGAAAGTTGACCATACGACCAAACGTATTTTACGCCTGAAAATTGAGCCTTGACAAATTCCGTCCAAATTGAAATGACTTATAATATGTGGTAAAATAATCATTATGGTTTGATCTGACCAGTCCCCGGAGAGGAGTGTCGTGCTTGAATAAGGTTGTGAAAAACCTTAGTATTTATCTGCTGATTGTTCTGGCTATCATTGCCTTGATTAAATATACGACGCCCAACAAGGATATCCCCACACCGATAACCTACAACCAATTTTACGAGGACGTGAAGCAGGGGCAGGTCAGGAAGGTGGTTATCCAAGCTGAGGGCCTGACCAATATCATCAGCGGGGAGAAAGTTGACGGTATCCGTTTTGAAACAAAGGGGCCTGCCAATGATTCCGCCCTCTATGAACTGTTAAAGGAGAAAAAAGTTGAGTGGAACAGCGAGCTGCCTCCGCAACCGGGGTGGTGGACCGGGCTGCTTACTACGCTGCTGCCGATCATCCTCTTTATCGTCCTGTTCTTCTTCCTGATGCAGCAGACGCAGGGCGGCGGCAACCGGGTTATGTCCTTTGGCAAGAGCCGGGCGAGGCTCCACAACGACGAAAAGAAGAAGGTTACCTTCTCCGACGTGGCCGGCGCCGATGAGGTTAAAGAGGAACTGGAGGAAGTCGTCGAATTTTTAAAGAATCCCAAGAAATTCCAGGAGCTTGGCGCTAAAATTCCCAAAGGGGTGCTGCTGTTCGGCGCTCCGGGGACGGGCAAGACACTTCTGGCAAGAGCCGTCGCGGGTGAGGCGGGTGTGCCTTTCTTCAGCATCAGCGGTTCGGATTTTGTAGAGATGTTTGTAGGTGTCGGCGCTTCAAGGGTGCGCGACCTTTTTGAACAGGCCAAGAAAAATGCTCCCTGCATCGTTTTCGTCGACGAGATTGACGCCGTTGGACGCCAGCGCGGCGCAGGCCTGGGTGGCGGCCACGACGAGCGGGAGCAGACACTAAACCAGCTGCTGGTGGAAATGGACGGCTTTGCGCCCAACGAAGGGATCATCATCCTGGCAGCCACCAACCGTCCGGATATTTTAGACCCGGCGCTTCTCCGGCCGGGACGCTTTGACCGCCAGGTCGTGGTGGACGCCCCCGATGTAAACGGCCGCAAGGAAATACTCAAAGTCCACACCAGGGGCAAGCCTCTGGAGGAGGCGGTAAGCCTTGATGTCCTGGCCCGGCGCACACCGGGCTTTACCGGGGCCGACCTGGCCAACCTGACCAATGAGGCGGCGCTTCTGGCGGCCAGGCAGAACCGCAAAAGGATTACCATGGCCGACATGGAAAACTCCATCGAGCGGGTTATCGCAGGTCCTGAAAAGAAATCAAAGGTAATCAGTGAAAAGGAGAAATGGCTGGTTTGCTACCACGAAGGCGGTCACGCCGTGGTGGGCTACCTCCTGCCGAACACCGACCCCGTCCACAAGGTCTCGATTATTCCCAGAGGCCGCGCCGGCGGGTACACCTTGCTGCTTCCCAAAGAGGATCGTTACTATGCGACCAAGTCGCAGCTTCTGGACCAGGTAACCATGCTTCTCGGCGGACGGGTATCCGAGGCGCTGGTGCTTAAAGAGATCAGCACCGGCGCCCAAAACGACCTGGAGCGCGCCACCGACATCGTGCGCAAGATGGTTATGGAATTCGGCATGAGCGGCCTGGGGCCGATGACTTACGGCCGCAAAACAGACACGCCTTTCCTCGGCCGCGACCTGTCCAGGGACCGCAACTATAGTGAAGAAGTGGCCAACGCCATCGACATTGAGGTGCGCGAGACCATCGACCAGTCTTACAATAAAGCCAAGGATCTTCTTGAACAGCACCTGGCGACACTCCACCTGGTGGCCAAGACGCTGTTTGAAAAGGAAACCATAGAAGCTGGGGAATTTGCGGAACTGATGAAGCAGGCCGGCGAGGAAGAAAGAAAGGACCGCATCGAATAGTTCCTTAAACACCCGCAGCTTAAAAAGCCGCGGGTGTTCTCACGAAAAACCGCCGGCAAAGCAATGGGACGCTTCCCGCTGTCTTGTCCTACACGTACTGCTGCTTTCCTATTATTCTTCATAATACAACCATGCCGCTGACGCGGCGCAGCAGAAGATGAAAAACAATCGTTGTAGGCGCCATTTCAATCGCACAACGGCGCGTTAGCGCCGCACTTGGGCATCCAATGTAACTTTTGTGCGAATAAATTCGCACCTGCAATTTTAGTCGTTGGACGTGGGTGTATTCTGCATTCCACCGGAGTTATAAATATAATGTTATGATTGCTGAATGGTACTAGTTTATTTAACACACCTGGTGCGCTTCTTACGTCCCACGACCGACGACTAATGATACGCCCTACGCCTTACGCCCTACGACCTTTTGAGATGGTGGTGATCCAAAAGGTAATTCTTTTCATAAAAGGTTACAATACAAGAAGGAGAAAAATTTTGGGGGGGTTATAAACATGGAACGTACATATCTTATGGTCAAGCCTGACGGCGTGCAGCGCAGCCTGGCCGGTGAAATTATTTCCCGCTTCGAGAAAAAGGGTTTTAAGATTATTGGCCTGAAAATGCTGCAAATCAGCCGTGCAACTGCGGAAAAACACTACGGAGAACACGCCGGCAAACCATTTTTTGCGGGATTGGTGGATTTCATCACCTCCGGCCCGGTGGTGGCCGTGGTCCTTGAAGGCAGCGGCGTGATTAACGCGGCGAGGGAAATGATGGGCGCGACCAATCCTCTCAAAGCGGCGCCCGGCACGATTAGGGGCAGCTACGGCATAGATACCGGGAGAAACATCATCCACGGTTCCGATTCTCCGGAGAGCGCCGCGCGGGAAATCTCCCTCTTTTTCAGAGAGGATGAGCTATTCTCATACAACCGCGATGTTGACAGGTGGATTTATGAATAGGGGCGGATATTCCGCCCTTTTTCTAATACTCGGATAAAGTAGCAGGGAAAGTTTTTTTAAAATAATTCTTCTTTAAATAGAACATTTTGGTATATAATTATTATTGGGAAGGATTGAGCCGCAACGCTGTAAAAGTATTAGAGAATTAGTAGATTACTTATCACAGCGGGGTGATAGGACTGTATCACAAAATTCTGGTTCCTTATAATAATACCCCACAGTCAAACTCAGCAGTGCAGCATGCCTACAAAATGGCAGTAGCTGCCAAGGCTTCTATGACATTATTTCATGTGGTGCCTGAAGCGCCTTCCGACGACGGTGAAGCGGGGGGAGCGGACGGTTTTAAACGTACCAATTCTATTAAAGAAAATAAGGACAAGGCCAAGTTGATGCTGGACCAAATAAAGAGAAGTTTTTCAAGCCCGGACGTCAAGATTGACATAGCAGTTGCGACCGGAAAACCTTCCCATGAGGTATGTAAGAAAGCAAAGATTGAAGGCTATGATGTAATTGTCATGGGTAGCAGGGGCCTGGGGAAAATACCGGGGCTCCTGAGTGGTAGCGTCAGCAGTAAGGTCAGCCGCAATGCGCCGTGCCCGGTAATTCTGATTCACGCGGCCAACTAGAGAAGGAAACTGAAGGGACTTTCGCTTCAAGAGCGGGTCCTTTTCTTTTAATTTGCTTTTTAGAATTAGCCGTTTTATAATTTTTCCAATTGGAAGCCTTTCACTTTCGGGAGGGAATAAAACTTGACAATCACTGTATACAGCATCATGGTGGACAACAAAGAAGAGGCTTTCAAGGCCATTGCCTCGGTGGGGGCGGACCCCGCCGGGCGCCGGTGGATGGCGCCCAAGGCTGTCCACCGGCTGGTCATGCTGGACGGTGTACAGCCCAGGCAGGCCAACATCATCAAGCAGGAACTGTTGGGAAAAGGCGGTGAAGCGGCCGTTTCCAGGGGTGTGGTGGATTGCTCGGTGTCTGAAACCAAAGTGCTGCTGATGGGTACTTTGCGGCAATACGATGATTTTCTGGCCAAGCTCGAGGCGCAGCCCTTCGGCCTCAAGGCTCTTGCCATCCGTATCCGGGAAGTCCTGGAAGGGCAGGAAGGGTTGCGCCCCCGTGGCCTGGATTGTCGAGGCAAAATACTGCAACTGGGGGTTAAAACCCTGGTGATGGGTATCCTGAACGTAACCCCCGACTCCTTTTCCGATGGGGGCAGCTTCTACGACCCCGGCCTGGCGCTGGAGCGGGCGGCGCAGATGGTCGACGAGGGGGCGGACGTCATTGACCTGGGTGGGGAATCCACCAGGCCGGGTTATGTTAAGGTTGAGGCGGGCGAAGAACTGGCCCGGGTCATCCCTGTGCTGCGGAGGCTTGTAGGCTCGTTGCCGGTACCCGTCTCCATTGATACGACCAAGCCGGCGGTAGCCCGGGGGGCGCTGGAGGCGGGAGCGCATATTATCAACGACCAGTGGGCTTTGCGCTCAGATCCGGCCATGGCCGGACTGGCGGCAGAGTACGGGGCGCCTGTGGTTCTGATGCATAATCAGCAGGGGACCTCTTACCGTGATTTGACCGGGGATTTGGTAACATATTTCCAGGAGAGCGTCCGCCTGGCTGTGGAAGCGGGTATGGCGCGGGATAGATTAATCATTGACCCGGGCTTTGGCTTCGGCAAGACCCCGGCCCAGAACCTGGAACTGCTGCGGCGCCTGAAGGAACTACGTTGCCTGGGACTGCCTATTCTGGTCGGGACGTCCCGTAAGTCCACTATCGGCAAGGTGCTTGACCTGCCGGTCGACCAGCGCCTGGAAGGAACGGCGGCTACCGTTGCCGCAGCTATATTGAACGGGGCAGACCTGGTGCGTGTCCATGACGTCAAGGAAATGGCGCGGGTGGCCAGGATGACGGACGCCATTGTGAGAGGCGAGAGGTAAGAGGCGTAAGCTTATACTGCAATCCTTACCGGTCAGGCGTAAGGCATAAGCTTATACTGCATTCCTTACCGGTCAGGCGTAAGGCGTAGGGCGTATCATTAGACGTGAGACGTGAGACGTGAGAAGCGCACCAGGTGTGTTAAAAAACTAGTACCATTTAGCAATCATAACATTGTATTTATAACTCCGGTGGAATGCAGAATACACCCACGTCCAACGACTAAAATTGCAGGTGCGCACAAAAGTTACATTAGCCACACAAGTTCGGCGCTAGCGCGCCGTATGCGATTGAAATCGCACCTTAGAGATTTCTAATCTTCGTGAGACAGGGGACGGGTTTTGAGTTCCGTAATTTATATTTGCAAATTTGTTCTTACATCTCTTCGACCCAAAAGGAATACAGGATATATACTCACGTCTCACGTCCCACGACCCACGACCCACGTCCAGTTACACCTTCCTCCGGTTTTTACGCCTTGCGCCCTACGCCCTTACGGCTTGTTCCTTCAGAAGTACGCACTTTCTAGCGCCACTTTAAGTAAAGGAGCATCATACATGGATAAAATCATCCTGCAGGGTATGGAGTTTTACGGGTACCATGGAGTCATGCCTGAGGAGCGGACTTTAGGGCAGCGCTTTATCGTGGACCTGGAACTTGAACTGGACCTGGGGCCGGCCGGGGAATCGGACGACCTGGAGCTTACCATAAATTACGCTAGGGTATTTGAGTTGGTGGAGTCGGTGGTCAAAGGCGCCCCTCGCCGTCTCATTGAATCGGTCGCGGAAGCCATTGCTTCCGCCGTGCTGGAACAGTTTCCGGTGGCCGCGTCTACGGTCCGGGTCAAAAAACCCCAGGCGCCGGCGCCCGGCCACTTTGCCTGGATGGCAGTGGAAATCAGAAGGACGCGGCGCTGACGCGCCGTTGTGCGATTGAAATGCGCCTGCATAAATGGTGTTTTCATGATGGGGCTGCTTAAGCGTTAGGAATTTATATATTGGACTTTTATGGGGGGGTACGGATGCCGGAGGATCAAACGGAGCATACGGCCTATATCGGCCTTGGGAGCAACATGGGAGATAAAAGAGCCAACCTGGAAAAAGCGCTTGAACTGCTTGGCTCTATACCCGGTCTGCAGTTAAAAAGAGTGGCGTCTTATTACCGAACGGCTCCCCTGGGTGGACCTGTCCAGGACTGGTATCTCAACACCGTTGCCGAAGTGGTTACCGTTTTGGAGCCTCACCGGCTGCTTGCGGCCTTGTTAAAAACCGAGGAGGAGCTTGGCCGTGTCCGGACCATTCGCTGGGGACCGCGCACGATTGATTTGGACTTGCTGCTCTATGGCCACAGCGAGATCTGTGACGCCGCATTGACCCTGCCCCACCCCCGCATGACCGGGCGGGCTTTTGTCATGGCGCCCCTGGCGGAGCTGGCTCCGGGGTTGATCCTGCAGGGGAAAACAGCGGTGGAACTGGCAGGGGAACTGGCAAGGTCGCAGTCGATAGAGAAACTGGACTCAACTTATTATTGAACATTGAAATCCTCGCAAGATGTTGCTTGCCGGTCTAAGTTTACAGTTTTTTTCTCCGCCGTCCCGATAATAATAGTAGAAAAAATGAAGGTGAAATGAAGTGCCCTTTATGCCGAAAAGGGTGATTTTTGAGAAGGAAGCGCTGCAGTATCCCCTTGGGGAAAAACTATTCAGATACTTCCAGGAACAAAGGGTGGCAATCGGCTATACCTCTTCCCACAACCGGGTAACCTCCATTCCCGGCAGAACGCGCGCGGAAGGGTTTGTGGAGGGAAAGAGGACCCTGGTGGTAGGAGTAAGGCGGACCAAGAGTTTTGAAACCTGCCGCCCTTCAGCTCACTTTCAGCTGCCCCTGGCCACCTCCTGCCCGGGCAGGTGTGAGTACTGCTACCTGATGACCAACCTCGGCCGCAAGCCCTACGTCCGTATTTATGTGAATGTAGATGAGATTCTGGCGGGGGCGCGCGGCTATATTGAGCAGAAAAAGCCGGAGGTCACCGTTTTTGAAGGAGCGGCAACCTCCGACCCGGTCCCTGTCGAACCGTATGCCGGGCTGCTGGCCAGGGCCATTGCTTTTTTCGGCGCTCAGGAGTACGGGCGCTTCCGGTTCGTCACCAAGTTTACCGACATTGATTCATTGCTGGAGATCCCGCACCAGGGGCATACCCGCTTTCGCTTCAGCCTGAATACTGAATCGATTATCAGGCAGTACGAGCATGGAACGCCCGTGCTTGCTGCAAGGTTGTCCGCAGCCAACAAGGTGGCGGCAGCCGGCTACCCGCTGGGCTTTTTAGTAGCCCCAATTATTATCTCCGGGGACTGGCGGGAAGACTACAGGGCTATGTTTGAATCGGCTGCCGCTGCTCTTGGCGGCTGTCCGCCCGGCCTGACCTTTGAGCTGATTACTCACCGTTTTACCAGGAGGGCCAAGGGAACCATCCAGGAGGTTTATCCCGGCACCAGCCTGGACCTTGACGAAGAAGCCAGGACTTTTAAATACGGGCAGTTCGGGTATGGCAAATATGTCTATCCGGCGGAGCTGATGCAGGAAATACGTGATTATTTTAACAGCCTGGTCGGAGAATATTTTCAGGAAGCCAAGGTTGAGTACCTGGTTTGAGGCTTGATATGGTTTGCACATATATAAGAAACGGCTGCGGGCATAATTTCTCAATTAATTAAGGTAAAACAATTGCCTGACAGCAGCTGCTGTGCTAAAATGGAACTGCCAGGGTGGTATCAAAAAGAACCACACCGCGAATGAAGAAGAAAAAGTTGCCGCAATTACAAATTTACAGTACCGCTTGGAGCCGGGAGGACCGAGACGGGAGGATGAAAATTATGCCTTTCGGGTTGGCCGGAGGGTTTTTTTGTTTGTCTTTGTGAAATTATTAATAATGGAAAATGATTCACAATTGAGAAGGGGGGGTATGAGTTTGGACAAGCCCAGGATAGCGGTGGTAGGGGCGGGCAAGGTTGGTTCGGCCCTGGCCCTGCTGCTGGGGGCACAGGGTTATCCGGTAGCCGGGATCGCCAGTAGAAGCATCAGTTCGGCCCTGCGGGCAGCGGAGCAATTGGGTGTGCCGGCCACCGACCGGCCGGAAGAGATTACTCCGGGTGCGGACGTGGTGTTTATTACCACGCCGGATCGCGTCATTGCCCAGGTTGCCGCCGAGATTAATGAACGGGGCGGTTTTAAGCCCGGCCAGGTGGTCTTTCACACCAGCGGGGCGCATGCCGCCGGCGAGGTGGGCGCGGCGCGCCGCTCCGGCGCTCTGGCTGCTTCATTGCATCCCCTCCAGTCTTTTGCAGATGTGAAGACGGCTATGGAAAACCTGCCGGGGTCGTATTTTGCCCTGGAGGGTGACGCGGCGGCGTTGCCTTATGCCCAGCTCATAGTCAAGGATCTGGGCGGCAAAAGTTTTTCGATTGAAGCGCGGGACAAGCCTCTTTATCATGCCGCCGCCTGCATCGCCTCGAACTACCTGGTGTCCCTGATGCACCTGGCGACCGGGCTGTACGGCCGTTTCGGCCTGTCCAGGCAGGAGGCCTTTGAAGCCCTTTACCCCCTTGTCAAGGGCACCATAAACAACATCGGACGGGTTGGCCCGGCGCAGGCCCTGACCGGTCCCGTGGCCAGGGGAGATGGATCGACCCTGCAGGGACACCTGGAAGTTTTAAAGCCTATAGACGGATTGGAACTGGAACTTTATCGCAAACTAGGCTTGTACACAGTTGGGGTAGCGCTGGAAAAGGGCAGTATCAACGCGGATCAGGGAGAAATACTGGAACAAATTTTCAAGGAGGCATAATAATGAGCAAGGACAAAGTTACCACGGCAACTGTCAAGCAGATGAAGGCAGAAGGCAAACCCATCACCATGCTTACGGCTTACGATTATTCCATGGCTAAAATCGTCGACGACGCGGGGATCGATATGATCCTGGTGGGCGATTCTCTGGGCAACGTTGTTCTGGGTTATGACTCCAGTCTCCCGGTGACTATGGATGACATGATCCACCATGCCAAAGCAGTCTGCCGCGGGATCAGCCGGACGATGGTGGTGACCGACATGCCGTTTCTCTCCTACCAGGTTTCCAAAGAGGACGCTGTTCGCAACGCCGGCCGCATTATGAAGGAAACAGAGTCGCAAGCGGTCAAGCTGGAAGGCGGCAAGGAAATCGCGGAGGCTGTACGGGCTATTGTCAACGCCGGTATTCCGGTGTGCGGCCACCTGGGACTAACCCCACAGTCCATCAACCAGCTGGGGGGCTTTAAGGTCCAGGGCAAGGACATCGCGGCAGCCAGGAAGATGATTGATGATGCCCTGGCGATAGAAGAAGCCGGCGCTTTCTGTCTGGTCCTGGAATGTGTGCCGACCCCCCTGGCCAAACTTATTACCGAAAAGCTGCAGATTCCCACTATCGGTATCGGAGCCGGCCCCTACTGTGACGGTCAGGTACTGGTGATATATGACGTGCTTGGTCTCTACCCCCGCTTCACACCTAAATTTGTAAAGAAGTACATCAACCTGCAGGAACATGTAGTCGATGCTCTCCAGCAGTACCGGGAGGAAGTGGTTGCACGGAATTTCCCCGGCCCCGAACACAGCTTTACCATGTCGGATGAAGTACTCAAGAAACTTTACTGAGACGAGAAATGGGACGTGGGAAATGGGACGTGATAAGCGCACCGTGTGTATTAAATACAACTAGTACTATTTAGCAATCATAGCATATTTATGACCCTGGTGGAATGCAGAATATACTCACGTCTCACGACCCACGTCCAACGACTAAAATTGTAGTGTGAATTCATTCGCACAAATGTTGCATTAGCCATACAAGTTCGGCGCTGGCGCCCCGTGTGCGATTGAAATGGCGCCTCGGCTGGTATTTTCATGATATGTGGCGCCACGATGGCGGCATATGGAACTGCCCTGAAAAAAAGTTCTTGTTTTGGGTAAAATATGCAGGTATTTTGGAGTCCAGTGTCAAACAGGCATCAAGGGCATTATCTTGACCCAAAAGTGAATGCAGCATATACTCACGTCCTACGTCTCACGACCCACGACTAAACTGGAGGTTCATAAAACAATGCAGATATTTCACACCATCTCCGAGACTCGCGCATTTGTCCGGCAGGCCAGGGTCCGGGGCCGGGTGATCGGACTTGTCCCGACCATGGGCTACCTGCACGAGGGACACCTGGAGCTGATGCGCCGGGCCAAGAGTCAATGTGATATGGTTATCGCCAGTATATTTGTCAATCCCACCCAGTTTGGTCCCACTGAGGACTTTGGGAGGTACCCGCGTGACCTGGAGCGCGATGCCGCGATGGCCGAGTCAGTCGGGGTGGCGGCTATCTTCAACCCCCCGGTGGAGGAGATGTACCCGCAGGGCTACTGTACCTACGTCGACGTTGAGCGGATTACGGACAAATTGTGCGGGTTATCCCGTCCCGGCCACTTTCGCGGTGTGGCTACGGTTGTGACCAAGCTCTTCAATATTGTTCAGCCGGACTACGCTTACTTTGGGCAAAAAGACGCCCAGCAGGCGCTGGTTATCAAGAGGATGACCGCTGACCTGAACATGGACCTGGAGGTAGTAATCGTCCCCACGGTCCGGGAGCAGGACGGTCTGGCCATGAGCTCCCGCAACCTGTATTTGGAGCCGGAGCAGCGCCACGCCGCCCTGGTTCTCTCCCGTGGACTGGAGCGAGCCCGTAAGGCGCTCCGGGAAGGGGAGAGGAATCCGGCGGAAATCCGCCAACTGGTTATCGATATGATCCAGGCCGAACCGCTGGCGGAACCCGATTACGTTGAACTGTACTCCTATCCCGGGCTTGAGCCGCTGGAGCGGATTGAGGGCTTGACCCTGCTGGCCCTGGCAGTTAAAATAGGGCGGACGCGGTTGATCGACAACGCTATTTTGGAGGTTTGAAGCATGTTTTTAACAATGTTTAAGTCGAAAATTCACAGGGCCACAGTCACTGAGGCCAACCTCAATTACATGGGGAGTATCACCATAGATGAAGCTCTTTTGGAAGCTTCCGGCATCCTGCCCAATGAAAAGGTCTCGGTGGTCAACAACAACAACGGCGCCCGCTTTGAAACTTATGTGATTAAGGGCCCCCGCAACTCAGGGGTCATCTGCTTAAACGGCGCCGCCGCCCGTCTGGCTCAGCCGGGTGATATCGTGATTATCATTGCCTATGCCCTGTTTGACTATCAAGAAGCGCAGTCCTTCAAACCTGCCGTCGTTATGGTTGACGGTAAAAACAAGGTTATAGCAATCAAAGAAGCTGAAGCTCATGGCGAAATCTCTCCGCCTCAGCCCTAATGCTTGACAAGCGGTGAAAAGGGTGGATACAATGGGAAGAAACACAGAAGCCACCCAATACAGAAAGGATTGAAGCTTAAATGCCGGGGCAAGCCACTGTGCAGGAGCTTTCCAATGAAATCCGGCGTCTCAAGAAAGAACGTGACGCGGTGATTCTGGCGCATGTATACCAGAGACCTGAGGTCCAGGAGGTGGCAGATTTTGTGGGAGATTCCCTGGGACTCTCCCAGCAGGCTGCCGCAACCGACGCGAAGGTCATTATTTTTTGTGGTGTCCACTTCATGGCTGAAAGCGCGTCGATCCTCTCCCCGGATAAAATCGTGGTGCTGCCCGAGGAGCATGCCGGCTGCCCCATGGCTGATATGGTCGACGCAGTTCAGTTGGAACGAAAAAAGCGGGAAATGCCCGGCGCCGTTGTTGTTTGTTACGTGAACACCTCGGCTGAGGTTAAGGCTGAGAGCGATATCGCCTGCACTTCGGCTAACGCGGTTAAGGTTGTGGCGTCCCTGCCGCCGGATCAGCCGGTCCTTTTTGTGCCGGACAAAAATCTTGGAAGGTTCATAGCTTCAAAAACCGGACGGGAAATGACTGTCTGGGAGGGTTGCTGCAACGTCCACGACCGCCTTACCGTCGAGGATATCCAAAAGGCAAAGGCAGAGCACCCGCAGGCGCTGGCGCTGGTCCACCCGGAATGCAGGCCTGAGGTTGTCGCCCTGGCGGACAAGGTTGCCAGCACCACAGGAATGATTAACTTCGCCAGGGAGAACAGCGCCCGGGAGTTTATTGTCGGGACAGAATCAGGTATTCTGCACCAGCTGCACAAAGGATCCCCTGACAAAAAGTTTTACATGGCTTCCACGAAGATGGTCTGTCCCAACATGAAGAAGACAACCCTGGAAAGTGTCCACCGTGCCCTGGTGACCCTTCAGCCCAGGGTTAGCGTTCCGGAAGATATACGCGAGAAGGCGGCGCTATGCCTTGAGCGAATGCTGTCGGTGGTATAAGAGGGGGATATATCGTGCCCGAAAAATACATAATGAATTTTGACACTCGGGAACTGCCTCAAGTGGACGATGAGTACCTTATCTTGGGAAGCGGTATCGCCGGGTTGTATACTGCCCTGGCGGCCTCTGCCGCCGGAGGCTCGGTGACCGTAATTACCAAGCTGGACATGATGGATACCGGCACCGAAAAGGCCCAGGGCGGGATAGCTGCCGCCCTGGGGGATTCGGATTCACCGGCCCTGCACCGGGAGGATACTCTGGTGGCGGGAGCGGGACTTTGTGATACGGAGGCGGTGGCCGCTCTGGTGAGCGAAGGCCCCGACCGGGTCCGTGAACTGATCGAAATGGGCGCGCATTTTGACAGCGACAGCCACGGCCTCTGTCTCACCCGCGAAGGGGCGCACAGCAAACGGCGCATTCTGCATGCCAGCGGGGACGCTACCGGGGCTGAGATCCAGCGGGTGTTGACCCTGCAGGTCCGGGCAAATGATAAGATCAGGGTGCTGGAGAACCACTATGTGGCGGACCTCCTGGTTAACGAAAATACCTGCTACGGTGTTCTCGCCTTAGACCGGACCAGCGGGACCTTCAAGGTCTTTCGGGCCCGGGTGGTAATCCTGGCCACCGGCGGATTGGGCCGCCTTTACGAACACAACACTAACCCCGAGGTTGCCACCGGGGACGGTATCGGAATAGCCTTCCGGGCCGGCGCCGAAGTAATGGACATGGAGTTCATCCAGTTTCACCCGACAGTTTTATACCTACCGGGCGCTCCCCGTTTCTTGATTTCCGAGGCGGTACGCGGTGAGGGCGCATATCTTAGGAATTCTCAGGGGCATCGCTTTATGCCCGACTATCATGATCTGGCCGAGCTCGCTCCGCGTGATGTTGTGGTCCGGGCTATTTTAAAGGAAATGGCTGCAACCGGCTTAAACCAGGTTTATTTGGATGTCACTCACCTGGATCCGGAGGTAATTAGAGCGCGTTTCCCGAACATCACCAGGACCTGTGCCCAGTACAACCTTGATATTACCGTGGATCGCATTCCGATTTCCCCGGCGGCCCACTATATGATGGGTGGGGTAAAGACGAACCTGGTGGGTGAAACCAGTATCAGGGGGCTGTACGCCTGCGGTGAGTGCTCCTGCCCCGGCGTGCACGGGGCCAACCGGCTGGCCAGTAATTCCTTGCTGGACGGGTTGGTATTCGGGGGCCGCATAGTGAATGAAACCAGAAAGTTCCTGAAAGACTACCGGCCCAGGCGGCTGGAGTTTGGCTGCGACTGGCTGCTTAAACAGGACAAGATCGATTACGCAGCGCTGCGCCGGGAGCTGCAGGTGCTGATGGGCCAAAAGGTGGGGCCGGTGCGCAGCAACCGCGGCCTCATGGAAGCGTTAGAGTTCTTTGACTACTGGAGCCGCCTGCAGCGTCACAGTGAGGAAACCGCGGAGGGGATGGAAGTGAAAAACATGCTCCAGGTCGGCGAACTGGTGGCGGAAGCCGCCCTGGCACGCCGGGAGAGCCGCGGTGGGCACTACCGGGTTGATTATCCGGAGTGCAATCAGCGCTGGCAGAAGCATATTATTTTCAGAAGGTAGCCGGTGGCGCCAACAAGGTGTAATTTACTTGCAGATGGGATGAATATGAACAGGTTTTATTCATAACCAGTCTACCGCCGCCTTTGCAGCGCCGCTAGTTCGGTCCGAAGCGAGCCGTGGTGATGCCGGCGCGGAGCACTGGAGTGAGCGTTGATAACACCATGCCTCCACCGCCGGGTTCACTGAATAGTTACTTCCAGGTGATACACTTTCATGATACGTGGCGCCGCGATAGCGGCATGGTTGTAAAGAATATTGCTAACCGGAGAAGTTGAATGAGCAAGATAGAGTTAATCGCTACGGCGACTTTCGGGCTGGAGGCGGTGGTGGCCAGGGAAGTAAGAGATCTTGGCTACCAGGACGTCAAAGTGGAAAACGCCCGGGTAACCTTTACCGGGGATGAAGCGGCTATCTGCAAGACCAACCTCTGGCTCAGGGCAGCAGACCGGGTACTGGTTAAGCTGGGTGAATTCCAGGCCCGGAGTTTCGAAGCGCTCTTCCAACAGACCAGAGCGCTGCCGTGGGCGGACTGGCTGCCGGAAAACGCCGCCTTTCCGATTGAGGGGAAATCAATCAAATCACAGCTGCACAGCGTCCCGGACTGTCAGGCCATTGTCAAGAAGGCGGTAGTGGAAAAGCTGAAGCAGAGGTACCGGCGGGAGTGGTTTCCCGAGAACGGCCCCAGGTACACCATTGAGGCAGCCCTGCTGAAAGACGTCGTTACCTTGACTCTTGACACCAGCGGGGCCGGGCTGCACAAACGGGGTTACCGGACGCTCGGCAGCCAGGCTCCCCTCAAGGAAACCCTGGCGGCGGCAATGGTTCTCTTGAGTTACTGGGAACCGGGGAGGACCCTGATCGACCCTTTCTGTGGTTCCGGCACCATACCGATCGAAGCGGCGCTGATCGGCCTGAACGCCGCGCCGGGGCTGGGGAGGCGGTTTGCTGCTGAAAAATGGCCTGTTGTACCAGCCGCCCTTTGGAATAAAGCCAGAGAGGAGGCCCGTGACCTGGCGGCTCCAGATCGCTCCTTACACATACTTGGCTCTGATATCGACAGCAAAGTACTGGGTTTGGCCCGCTTTCACGCCCGGCAGGCGGGCCTGGAGGGCAAGGTCTTCTTTCAAAAACTGGCGGCCGCCGAACTACGTTCCAGCAAGCCTTACGGGTGTGTGATCTGCAATCCCCCCTACGGCGAACGCATGGGGGACAAGGGCGAGATTGAGGGACTCTATCGCGACCTGGGTAACTCCTTCAAAAAGATGGATACCTGGTCTTGCTATGTGCTTACAGCCCACCCCGGCTTTGAACGGTTTTTTGGCAAAAGGGCCGATAAAAAGCGAAAACTGTACAACGGGCGGATTGAATGTCACTACTACCAGTACTACGGACCCCGTCCGCCCAGGTCAAGAAACCCTGAAGAACCGGCGCCGGCTCAGCAGTAGACAGCAGCGCCGGGGCGCAGCACAACACTTATCCTGAAAATCACTGTACAGTGTTCAACCTACACATTAGCCACACAAGTCCGGCGCGAGCGCCGTGTGCGATTGAAATGGCGCCTACATCGGCTGGTGTTTTCATAATACGTGGCGCCGCCGGAGGTGTGGGCAACTACCTGAAAATACATACAGAACGCTTGTGGTTTTTATTGTTGTCTGGTTTTAAGCAATTCCCTCGCCCGTTCCAGATCCGGTTCCCTCACCATCAGCCTCACACCCCCGACCACAATGGGGGTAAAGGCGGCCGCTTGCTCGTCGAACAGAAAAACTTCCAACCCTTCACTCTCAAGCAGCCCTTTCAGTATATGTGCCTCCGCAAGGTCAAAGAGTGCGGCAACCTGTACCAGTTTGTCTATCGCGTCAGCCACTTTGACCACCCTCCAATCGGTTTAGGATTACTATAATATCCCTTGAATGTTAAAATCCCTTGCCGGCGCCTTTCCCGTCCACTGCCGGGGAGGGACTTGTTTTTTAAAAGGATAATTATGCGCTTGCAAAATACATTACGAAAATTAAAGTTAGGGAAGGGAAATTATCTCTTAATGTTGAATTACTAAATGATTCACATAGATAAATATTTTTGAAATTCAGGGATGCAGCTCTGTGAGCCTAAAGCATTTAGCTACGGCAGCTTGATTACCGTAGTTTTTCAATATTTTACCATATAGTTGTATCAATTTAAAGTGTGGATATGAAAGGGGGGAGGCCATCTGAGCCAAAGTGACCATGACAACCACTCCCAACAGTACGACAATTACAACGTGGTGGTTGTATAGCATCAGGATTTGTTACTTATAGAAGATTGTGGGCTGATAGCTATAAATTTTTCAAAGGAGGTTTGTAAATTGAGAAAAGTTCAGCTCAAGTTCTTATCGTTTGTTTTGGCGAGTATCTTTTTTCTGAGCACGGTGATAACATGCAATGTCCCTGTCGCAAACGCTGCAATTGGCGAAGACGATTTGGGAGACATTGCTGCGCTTATCGCTAAATTTCAGAAATTGAGTACGCAGCAGGTGCAAGATGCGCTGGATATCGGTAAGAGGATCATCATCGACAGCAGCACGATACCGGATATACTTAATAGCGAACAGAAACAACTGCTCAGAAACCTGGGTCTGACGAACGCACAGATTGTATCCGCCTACACCAGCGTGATGACGCAACTAAATACTCCGGAAAAAATCAAAGAACTGCAAACCGGTGGAATACCCAAGCTGGTGAGTTTTTGCAATACAGTTGAAGCTAGTTTTAGTCAAGAATTAAAGAGCGCTCTTGTGGCTAAAGGACTTACAGTCTTTGATGTCGTTAAGACCGCATTGGATGTTGCGGAATTGTCGTTTAACCCGTTCGGCGACATTCCCAAAGCAGAGCTCGAGGCAATTTTCACCGAAGATACGGGAATATCTGCTGAAACTGCGGCCAGATACGGGTTGAATTGGGCTAATGTTGAAGCGCTAAGGGATAGCCTGACCCTTCAAGAGAAGGAGCAGCTGATAGATATCCTTGTTACCATCGGAAATGTAAGCGATAACGCCGACTTGAGCGAGCTTACAGTAAGCAGCGGCAAATTAGATCCGGCCTTTGCCCCGGCCGTCACCGCGTATACGGTTGTTGTGGACAGCAGTGTCGATAGGATTAACGTGACCCCAACGGCGGCTGACGCCGCTGCCGTGATTAAGGTCAACGGTACCGTTGTAGCGAGCGGGACTGCCTCAGGGGATGTTTCGCTGAGCGAGGGTTCCAGTACTGTGATCACTGTTGCGGTAACCGCGCAAAGTGAAACTGAAAAAGGTTACACCCTGACAGTAATCAGACCCAAAGGTTTACCCGCACCGGCAACCGGCGGAACAATAACCTTGGAGGATGCCACTACACCTGTATCCATTACTGTTCCCGCAGGAGTCACCGGTGCGAAAATACAGGCGGCCAGTGTTGATCCGGCCACCAATGAAGCTATCTTCCCCTTTGTGCAGGCGCAGGTCATATCAAATATGCAGGGCGCTGTACAAGGCACTATAGCCATGCAGATCCCGCAAGGTACGGTTTTAAAAGGACCTGCCGGCTGGGACGGCAGTATCACCTTGCCTACAGTTAAGCTCAACAGCAGCGAAAGCATCAGCAACGGTACTGTCAATGCGGTGGTGGAAATAGGCCTGCCCGACGGCATATTGACTTTTGATCAGGCGGTAAGGCTCCTTATCCCGGGGCAAGCCGGAAAATCGGTAGCTTATAAACGGGGCAATAATGCTCCCGTACCCATCACCAGAATAATCAGCGCCGACTCACAGGCGGCAGCCAATGCAGAACTGGGCGACGAAGAAGACGGCAAGCTGGACGTCGGAGCCGACCTGGTGATCTGGACCAAGCACTTCACCACATTTATAGTGTACAAACCCACCAGTTCCGGAGGAGGCGGCGGTGGCGTTGGCGGTGGCGGTGGCGGCGGCACTCTCCCCGGCGTTAGTATCGTTCCCTCTAAAGGAGGCACGGTGGAACTGGCCGACGCGGTGAAACTGGAAATTCCTGCCGGCGCCCTGAAGGGCACAGCAACTGTAAAAGTCTTATTGGAAAGAGTAGTCACAACACCACCGGCGGTTCCCTCCGGATTCAGGCTGCTTGGTGATGTATACGCGTTGAGCATAGACGGAAAGTCGAACTACACGTTCAATGAGCCGGGCGTTACACTCACCTTCACATTCGATCCGGCCGCTCTGGACCCGGGCGAAAAACCGATAGCGGCATACTACGATGAAACAGCAGGCAGTTGGGTCGACTTGGGCGGCGACGTTTCCGACAATACCATCTCGGTAACCATAGACCACTTCACCAAGTTCGCGGTGCTGGCTATGCAGGAGGAAGAAGAAGAAGAACCGCCTGTCGTATCCCTGAACGATATTGCCGGCCACTGGGCGGAGGATAACATCAAACAGTTGGTGGCCAGGGACGCCATTACCGGCTATCCCGACGGCAGCTTTAAGCCGGACAATAATATTACCAGGGCTGAGTTTGCAACCGTGCTGGTAAAAGCGTTCGGCCTGGCTCCGCAGAGCGGCAAAGTCTTTACCGATACCGGCAGCCATTGGGCGAAGGACTTCATTGCAACGGCAGCTTCTTACGGGATCATCAAAGGTTATAATGATGTCGCCTTTGGCCCGGACGATTTAATTACCCGTGAGCAGATGGCGGTCATGATCGCCAGAGCGGCGCAACTTGCCGCTGTATCCGACGGAACACCTTTTGGTGACGCCGCAAGCATTTCCGACTGGGCGAAGGATGCGGTCGCCGCGGCAGTGGAAGCAGGCATCATCCAGGGATATCCGGATAACACCTTTAAACCTCAGGCCAATGCCACCAGGGCGGAGGCGGTCACGGTAATCGTCAACGCGCTAAAATAGATGAAACATATTAACATTAGCAAATAGCTTCTTTTTGAGGAAGAAAACCGCACGCCATTAAGGCGGTCGCGGTTTTTTTCCCGGCTTTTGCACGCGGCCCGATAATAGATACCACCAGCATTGCGAATATAAATTAGGAGGTACTGTAATAATGGGCAAAAAGGCTGCAAGTGTGGCAATAGTTACATTATTATTGCTTTTTACCGCCGGCGGTTACGCCTTTGCGGCCGGGTTTTCCGACCTGCAGGGCCACTGGGCCGCAGGGCAAATAAACAAATGGGTTGAGCAGGGCCTGGTCGCAGGCTATGAAGACGGGACATTCAAGCCCGACCGGCAGATTACCCGGGCGGAATTTGTGGCGCTGGTCAACCGCTCTTTCGCCGTGGAGCCGGCGGCCTCCGGCCTGCGGTTTGCGGATGTTCAGCCTGGAACCTGGTATTACGGTGAAGTGGCCGCCGCAGCCGCCGCAGGGTATATCTCCGGTTATCCCGACGGCAGCTTTGGACCCGGGCTCAGCATCACCCGCCAGGAGGCGGCCGCTATTTTAGTGAGATTATTAAAACTTGCGCCGGCTGCCGGGGAACTTGATCAAATCAAGGACGCCGGCCTGATTGCACAGTGGGCCCACGGCAGCGTAGGCGCGGTTGTCCGGGACGGGTTGATGGTTGGTATGCCGGATCACACTTTCCAGCCGCAAAAAAATATCAGCAGGGCTGAAGCGGTTGTCTCCCTGGAGCGGGCGCTGGAATTTACTCCACCGGTTCAAGAAACCGGTATTGAAGGCCAGGCGGTTTATAAAAATGCGGCCGTGCAAAATGCGGTCGTAAGAGTTTATGCTGCCGGCGGTTATGAAGTATTGGAAATAGCAAAAACTGATACCGGCGGTACTTTTAAATTGGATCTGGAACCGGGCTCCTACGATTTGACTGCAGTTACCGATCAGGAAGTCGCCTACCGGAGTGATGTGCAGGTGTATGAAGATCAAGTTACCGTCGTTAATCTTGAACTGCAGGCCGCTGCCGTGCTGACCGGCGAGTTGAAGGATAAGGACGGTAACCCCGTGAAAAACGCTACTCTGACTTTTACCACCAACCCCACCTTCATTACAAGTACAAATGTTAACGGCCAATACTCGGTAGCGCTGGTACCCGACCGGAACTACCTGGTACGCTTTGTTTCGGGCGAGGAAGGTAGTGAAACGGTCAAAATCGAGGATAATTTATCAGTGGGCCATGCCGGGCCGCATAACGTACCTTTAGCCACCGAAACCAGCGCTGAGCAGCCTGCCGCCGGTGGCGGGGGCGGCGCCGGCGGCGGTGGCGCAGATGAAGCTCCGGTAGTCGAATCGGTAACTTTTGTGGTGGACGGCAGCCCGGTTACCGTAACCGGCGCCAACAACAGCTTCAACATTAACCTGACCGGCGGCAGTTATACCGATGCTTCCAAATTCACCGAAATAACTGTTAACGCTTCCAGTGACGCTGATAAAGCCCGCCTCAGTTTGCTGGGAGTTACCAAAACAATAACTTTCAACCAGGGGGTTGCCTCCGTCTCAGTTGACGAACTGGTTGGAGAACAGGATATTAGCCTTGGCGGGTTAAAAACGATATTGAGCTTGCTTGGAACAAGCCAAATATCAATCACTGTCACCGGCAAAACAGGCCTTACTTCAGAGGTGAATGTTACCATAGACGTTTAATAGACGCTATTGCCGCGATGTTTATCAGCAGGGGATGAAAAATCAAGAAGGCCCTCTTGAGATTCGCTCAAGGGGGCCTTCTTGATTTTTCCCTATTAATTGGCGTTATGCTTGCCTGCGCTTGCCAATACTGCCTTGAATTGTTTCCAGAGTCCATCGTTTAAAGCGATATGCTCCTGGAGTAAGTCGAAGGCCAGGGTCAGGGGGGTTGGGTTGTCATACCTGCCCTTCAGTGTTTTCAGTATATCCGGAGAAGCCAACTTCAGCAGTTTTTCACAATCAAGGCTGCGGCAAAGGAGTAGAAACCGGGGTATGTTCTCTTCGTTGCAGATAGTTTTGGCCAGCCTGATCCGGTTGTCCGCCTCTGCCGGGTCAAAAAGCCCGGGGGGAGTCTCTTGCACGACCCGGGCGTATTGCTGCGCCTGCCGGCGAAACTGCTCGGCCAGCTCTCCCAATTCTCTGGCGGACACGGCCTTTTCCAGACGGATCGCCTTTTGAGCCAGGCGGGCGCGGTTCCTCCCCAGGCTGTGCCGCTCCCGGTAGGTGTAACAAAGGCCGATAATAAAACTTTGCCATATGCGCCTGGAGCCGTTTAGAGCTCTTAACATCTTTTTTGTTCGTCTTTGGTCAATTTCCCCGGTGCTGCAGCCGGTATGTTTCTTCAGGTAGGATATCGTCCCATAAGGATAAATATACGGCCAAAGCGGCTCCAGACAGCGCAATAGGAGCGCTTGATCAGGTTTCTGGTCCCGCAGCCTTTCACTCATAATCCCGGCCAGCATCAATAACTCCCTTAATTTAATCACAGATACGAGCTTCCTTTCAGTTAAACTGTTCTTATTCTGCCGCCGCCAAACAGCAATGGAATGCTAATTCTTTAGATGCAGGTTGATATCCTTTAGGCCTCCGGCGAAAATAATTATTAACGCAAGCGCAGTTAAGTTGATACTATTTATTGCCTGGTAAGTCTGGTAAAATTGTATAGAATCCCCCGCTAAAATAAAAGCCTTTATTGGGAATATTACCAAACAGTATATGATCGATATCTTTAATGGGTAAAATAACCAAAGAGAGACATGCTGGTACGACTGTGGGGACAACTTTGCACTAGAGCAGGTGATTGTCGTGAAGCTAAGGATTCTAAAGGTCCTGGGAATGCTGATTTTCTGCGGTACGGCCTTGTTGCTTATGCCCGGATGTGACCTCTGGGATTCGGATACGGAATCGGTACGCTCCTTGGTGATTAAACCTGAAGATTTCAGTATCTTCATTTTTGAGTCTTCGGAGGAGATTTACCGGGCCAACGTCAAGGACCCCGCCATGTGGGCAGGCCTGAAGGAACAGGCGAACCGCGACTCCGATTACGCGTCGCACTACAACTGGCTTTATAGCACTTACAAAAGCATGGATGAACGCCGCCGTGCCCAACTCAAAGAAATCATGGATGATTACCATCCCCAGCCCATGGCCGACAGGCTGATCCAGAAGGGCAAGCAGGGAGCGGACCTGGAAGAGATCCTTAAATTTATCAAAGAGGACCGCTATTTCAGCAAAAACAGGAATACCCTGGTCGATTTTTATAGCTGGTACGGCGCCAACTATGCCTTGCCTCACTACGAGCAGGTCAAGCCGCTGCTTCAGCGGAAAGCCCAGAAGACGAACAGCCTGGTGGAAAAGGATTTTGACGTTATCGCCTTTATGGAAAAGGAAACCGGCATTAAGCTCAAGAAAAAGCCTGAAAACATCGAGCTGCTTATGAATATGCGGATTTACGGCGGCGCCGGTTTTTATCGTGATAAAGACTCACTTACCACCATCCAGTGGAACAGCCCGCCCGAGAAAACCTGGTCGGTGCCGTTTCACGAGTTCTCAACTCCCTACTTCCGGACCTTTACCGGGAATATGACCTTCAAATACTTGAATGCAAAACTGAAAAAAGATGAGAAGCTGATGACGAGATTCAAGGAGGATGTCCCTTATACCTGGGATGGTTGGATTGAAGAGAACCTCACGGAGGGTTTTGCCCGGTACCTCAGTGTTCGCAAGGGGATTACCAGGGATGTGGGGGAAGGTGTTTATATTTTCGACCATGAATACGCGCAAGCCCTGGTCGCCGGTTTTGACCCCCAGAAAACATCTCTGGAGGACTTTACGGTTAAATTCTTAAAACAAAGATACCAGATTTAAGGAGAGACGTAAAATTGGAACTTAACCTGTTTGATCTGGAGGAACTGATTGATCGCAGCCTGCGTGAAGACATTGGCGCCGGCGACCTGACCACCAACAGCATCGTTGCCCCGGATGCCGCGACTTACGGTTACATTATGGCTAAAGAAGGCGGGGTGGTCGCCGGACTGCCGATTGCGGAGCTGGTCTTCCGCCGTTTCGATCCGGCTTTTGAGTTTAAGGCTCTGGCGCGCGACGGCGATAAGGTGAGACCGGGCAGTATACTTGCTGAAATTGCCGGGCAGGCCAGGGCGATACTCACCGGTGAGCGTCTGGCTCTGAATTTTCTGCGGCACATGTCAGGTATAGCGACCAGGACGGCCGGCCTGGTTAGCCTTGTGGAGGGAACCTCCGCCCGTATTGTAGATACCAGAAAGACAACTCCTGGCTTGCGGGCCATTGAGAAGTATGCTGTAAGGGCCGGAGGCGGTTATAACCACCGTGTTGGTCTTTACGACGGCGTCCTGATTAAAGACAATCACCTTAAAGTGGCGGGAGGTATCGGGCCTGCTGTAAAAGCCGCCAGGTTGGGCAGTCCCCATACTGTCAAGATTGAGGTTGAGGTAGAGGACCTGGCCGGTGTCCGCGAAGCCCTGACAGCAGGAGCGGATATCATTTTGCTTGACAATATGGGGCCGGAGAAAATGAAGGAGGCCGTCAAAATCATTGCCGGACGGGCTCTGGTCGAGGCCTCCGGCGGGATCAGCGAGGAAAATGTCAGGGCCGCGGCAGCTGCCGGCGTTGACCTGATTTCAGTGGGGGCGCTGACCCATTCGGTAAAAGCCCTGGACATCAGCCTGGACCTGCACGAGGTAAAAGCTGTTGACAGTTAGATATCCACGCCGCTGACGTGGCGCCGGTAGCGGGTAAAAACTTGGGGACGCGGGCGCCATTAATCGCACACGGCGTGCCAGCGTCGAACTTGGGCATCTATAGTAACTTTTCTACGAATGAATTCGCACCTGCATTTTCGGGGTAGAATGGTTAAACGGCAAAGGTAAACCAATATACTCCCTGCGGTTGACGTTTGGATGTATGTAGGTTAAACTACATACATGAGAATTAATGTACACAGGTAATACATCCAGTGCAGGAGCGAACTCATTCGCACATTGCCCTCAGGAATGCGGCATAAGCTACGCCCTACGACAGCTTATATTTTAGCTAAAACATACCCTCGTCTCACGACCCACGTCCCACGACTATATGGAGGTGTACCATTGAAAGAGGCTGTCTTGCGTTTACTGAAAAAAAATTGCGGCGCGTATGTCTCAGGTGAAGAAATATGCAAAAGCCTGCAGGTTACGCGTACGGCTATTTGGAAGCACATCCAGGCCTTGCGGGAAGACGGTTATGAGATTGAGGCACGGCCGCGAGTCGGCTACCAGTTGACCGGTACGCCTGACCGGCTCAATCCGGAGGAAATCAAGGAAGGACTCTCAACCAGGATTATGGGCCAAAACAAAATATTTTACTACTCCACCATTTCCTCCACCAACAAGATTGCCCAGGAAGAAGGTCAAAGAGGCTGTGCGGAAGGAACGTTGGTGGTAGCCGAGGAACAGACCGGCGGCAGGGGCAGGTTGGGCAGGGTCTGGTCTTCGCCCAGGTACAAGGGGATTTTTTTATCGCTGGTTCTGAGGCCTCTGGTCAACCCTGCTCAGGTTGCCCAGGTAACCATGGTGGCCTCTGTCGCGCTGGCTATGGCGATCAGGACGGAAACCGGGGTTGTGGCGGGCATCAAATGGCCCAATGACCTGCTGGCGCACGGCAAAAAAGTGTGCGGGATCTCAGCTGATTTAAACGCGGAGATGGACCGTGTCAACTACCTGGTCCTGGGGGCGGGCATCAACGCCAACCAGCAGCTGGAGGATTTCCCGGTTGAGCTTAGAGATACTGCTACCTCGCTGAAAATTGAGACCGGGCGCCCGGTAGATCGCGCTAAGTTGACACGCGCCTGCCTGGAATCCTTTGAACACTGGTATACTCTATGGTTGGACGAGGGTTTTGGGCCGGTATTGTCATCCTGGAAGGAGATGTCGGTTTCGCTGAACTGTCCTGTGCGCATCCATACTTTAAACAAATCATGGGAAGGCTGGGCGGAGGATATCGACGTGGATGGAGCCCTGCTCCTGCGCCTCCCCAACGGAGAAATTCAAAGGCTGGTGTCAGGGGAGGTGTCGCTAAGGATAACATAAAAAAATTTTTATACATTTGGTAAACCAATGAATAATAATAGGTTAACGATTTTCTGAAATGTTATTCCTGAAATGTTATTCAAAGCACAGCCCCTTGATTTAACATGCTAAGATCAGATGTCCCGGGCCGCAGGGTGTAATATAGCATATTTCCTCAAATAACAGAAGCCCCCAAAGGAATGCAGCACATACCAACGTCTCACGTCTCACGTCCCACTTACGCCCTACGACGCTTTGAACCTTTATCAACCAATTAATTTAGGAGTTGAGTGCCGATGTCCAAGTTTTCCGCGCGTGACATTACCATGACTGCCGTATTTGCCGCTCTGGCCGTGGTGGCGGCCATGCTGGTGCGCTACGCCGGTTCAGTAGTCCCCTTCAGCCTTATGCCTTTGATGGCTATGCTGGCCGGCGGGCTATTGGGTCCCAAGCTGGGAGCGCTGAGTATGGTTGTATATATCCTGTTGGGTTTAATCGGGGCGCCTGTTTTTGCCACCCCCCCCTTTGGCGGGCCGGCCTATGTACTGCAGCCCACCTTCGGCTTCCTGCCGGGATTTGCCGGGTGTGCCTACGTTATCGGGATACTGCTCAGAAACAAGGAGGAGAGTGGTTTTTTACGCTACTTCCTCTCCATGACCGCAGGCATAGTTGTGTATTACCTGGTCGGTTTGCCCTATCTCTACGCAATTTTAACGTTTTATATGGGCAAAACGGTTTCCGTGGCCCAGGTCTTAACCATGGGCTTTACCCCATTTATAGCCCTGGATTTGGTTAAGGCGGCCATGGCCGCGATCCTGGCCAGGGCCGTTTCCCGCAGGTTAAAAGCTTACGGCATGGCCGGGAATAACTGATAAGAGCCGAAAAATACCCGGATGGCCTGTCCGGATAGCGCACATAGAGCGCTTCCCCAAAAAAAGCGGGCGGGCTTAAAATCGCACCCGCTTTTTTTATGGCCTTGGTTGACAATACCCTAGTAATGTGATACGGTTTCAGGTGATTGAAATATAAAAAATCTGATATTATTGGGCTAATTCTGCCTTAAAGACTTCAGTCTTAGTATCGGAGGGGGTCATCCATTGCCCAGGATCTATCTTGACCACAGCGGTACCACACCTGTTGACCGGCGTGTCGCCGATGAGATATACCGCTTCTTAACTGGTGACAACTTCGGCAATCCATCCAGCCACCATTTTTTCGGCTACGCCGCCAAAAAAGCGGTTGAAGAGGCCAGGGAAAAGGTAGCGCATGCCCTCGGCGCCGACCGTGAGGAAATTGTCTTTACCAGCGGGGGGACCGAAGCCGACAACCTGGCCATACACGGGGCAGCTGCTACCAACTTCAAAAAAGGCAACCATATTATTACCAGCGCCGTTGAACATCACGCCGTGCTCAACACCGTCAAGGCGCTGGGCAAGCAGGGCTTTGAGACTACGATTCTGCCCGTTGACCGCTACGGTATGGTCAGTGTGGAAGCAGTAAGGGACGCCATTACCGACAAGACCACCCTGATTACTATCATGCACGCCAACAACGAAGTAGGCTCCATTATGCCTGCGGCTGAAATCGGTAAAATTGCCAGGGAGCGGGGTATTATCTTTCACATTGACGCCGTGCAGAGCTTCGGTAAAATACCGGTCGATGTCAACGACCTGAACTGCGACCTGCTGACAATATCCGCTCACAAGATATACGGGCCCAAGGGTATTGGAGCGCTGTATATCCGCAAGGGGACCCTCTGGAAGCAAACGCTCCTGCACGGCGGAGCGCAGGAGCGGCTGCGGCGGGCCGGCACCGAAAACATCCCCGGCATCATCGGCCTGGGCAAGGCGGTTGAACTGGCTGTAGCGGACCAGGCAATAGAGAGCAACCGTCTAAAAGCACTACGGGACAGGTTGATCAGCGGTGTAACCGGTAGTGTTGAGGAAGTTCAACTTACCGGACACCCTGTGCTGCGACTGCCCACCCATGCCAGCTTTTGTTTTGAACATATTGAGGCCGAGTCCATGCTGCACAACCTGGACCTGAAAGGGATCGCCGCCTCCAGCGGGTCGGCGTGCACTTCGGGTTCCCTGGAGCCGTCACATGTGCTGCTGGCCATGGGTATTCCGCCTCATCTGGCATATGGTTCCCTGCGTTTGACACTGGGACGGGATAATGCGGAGGAGGACGTTGAATATTTTCTGGCGACCATTGGCCCGATCATAGAAGAGTTGCGTTCCGCTTCACCTTTTTAGGCATTACTTGCATGAAGCGGCGCCGGCGGGAGCAATAGCTGTCGCAGGCCGTTGTAAGGCCTCACGACAAGCTATATATTAAATATATTTTACGCCTTACGACCTACGCCTTACGACCTTTACCTGCAAATTACTACTAAATCCGAACAAAGATGAAACATGTTAATAGATATAATCAGCAAGGTCGGGAATGATGACGGAGGGGTGCGACATGAGATTTTCAACCCGGGCCCGTTACGGCCTGAGGGCCATGGTGGAACTTGCCCGGCATTACGAGAGGGGAGAGCCGGTTCCGCTCATTAAGGTGGCCGAAAATCAGGGTATATCGGAAGGATACCTGGAGCAGTTGATGACTTCCCTGAGGAAAGGTGGACTGGTGCGCAGCGTCCGCGGCGCTCAGGGCGGTTACCTGCTGAGTCAAGAACCTGACAAGATAACGGCTTGGGACATCATCCGGCTCGTAGAGGGGCCGCTGGACCTAACCGAATGCGTTAACGAGGATGAGCAGGTATTATGCGACTGGTCGAATACCTGCGTAACACGTGTTTTGTGGCAAAGGGTGCGGGATGCTTTGAGAGACGTGCTTACTCAGATCAACCTGGCTGATTTGTGCAATGATGCGGAGCGCATACGCCGTTCTAAAGAGGCGGATATGTATTATATTTGATATTTGCGCCTGGAGCTTCTTGCGCCGCAGCCGGGCTCTCTGCTAAAATTGGTTAAGATGTACCGGGGAGGGGGACAGGTATGGTCCTGGTTTTTGATGTGGGTAATACCAATATTGTTTTGGGTGTCTATAAGGATCGTGAACTCGTAGCAAACTGGCGGCTGTCCACTAACCGCCATCGCACCTCGGACGAGTACGGGGTTATGCTCAAAGAGCTGTTTGACATCGCAGGGCTGGAAATGAAATCGATTCACGCCATGGTTATTTCCACCGTGGTGCCTCCTCTGACCTATACCCTGGAAAAAATGTGCCGGAAATTTTTCAACATAAGCCCCCTGGTGGTAGGGCCGGGCATTAAGACCGGCCTTCCGGTGAAATACGAAAACCCCAGGGAAGTGGGCGCCGACCGCATTGTCAATGCCGTGGCCGGGATTGAAAAATACGGATGCCCTTTGATTATCGTCGACTTTGGGACGGCCACGACCTTCTGCGCTATTAACGCCAGGGGGGAATACCTGGGTGGAGCTATAGCGCCAGGTATCGGCATTTCAACGGAAGCCCTCTTTGCGAGAGCCGCCAAACTACCCCGGGTAGAAATAGCAAAGCCGTCCGCTTTAATTGGCAGAAACACCGTCAGCAGCATGCAGGCCGGCATATATTACGGTTTTGTCGGCCAGGTCGACGAGATTACCAGACGGATGAAAAAGGAACTTGGTGAAAATACTATGGTTATTGCTACCGGGGGTTTGGCTCCACTCATTGCCGAGTCCAGCGCAACCATTGAAAAAGTAGATTCTTTCCTGACCCTGACCGGCTTGATCTTAATTTATGAGAGGAATTTGACAACGCGGTGAAAATCGGTTCCGTTCAACTGGAGAACCCGGTTATATCGGCGCCAATGGCAGGTATTACCGACAAAGCTTATCGCATCTTAGCTAAAGAGGCTGGTTGCGGCCTGGTCTGCACCGAAATGGTGAGTGACCAGGCGCTTTTGTATGGAAACGTTAAAACCGGCGCCATCCTTAATATTGCCGGGGAGTCCAGGCCGGTAAGCATTCAGATATTCGGCTCCGACCCCGCCTATATGGCCGGCTCCGCGGAAATCGTTGAGAGTTGCGGGGCCTCTTTGATAGATATCAACATGGGCTGCCCGACACCCAAAATCGTCCGGAACGGAGAAGGCTCCGCCCTGATGAAGGACGTAGAAAAGGCTGCGAAAATTGTCAAGTCGGTGGTAGATAAAGTGCAAGTTCCTGTTACTGTTAAAATGCGCAAGGGCTGGGACGAAAAATCGGTTAACGCGGTGGAACTGGCGCGGGCGGTGGTTGACGCGGGGGCCGCGGCAGTAACCGTACACGGGCGGACCCGTTCCCAGTTCTACAGCGGAAAGGCTGACTGGGGAGCAATTGCCGCGGTTAAAAAGGCAGTCAAGGTCCCGGTTATCGGCAACGGGGACATTTGGTCCCCGATAGATGCCCTGGCCATGATGGAAGAGACAGGGTGCGACGCGGTTATGATCGGCCGGGCCGCCCTCGGCAATCCCTGGATGTTCTCGCGCACTGTGCACTTTTTAAAATACGGTGAGCTGCTGCCCGAGCCAAAACCTGAAGAGAAGGTCGCCATGGCGCAGAGGCACTTGGACCTTCTCGTTCAGTTCAAGGGGGAGAGGGTGGCAGTCTGGGAGATGCGCAAGCACGCTGCCTGGTATACACGAGGAATGCGCGGTTCAGCCAGGTTGAGAGATTTGATAAATAAGGCCGGGTCCCGGGAGGAAATCAGCAGTATTCTTGTCTTATTCGAGGAAAATGTCGATAATTAATGAATTATTTTCAAAAAAAAAAGATAAAATTTTTGTCAGCCCTTGCGAGAGGGCTTATTTTTCTGTTAAAATCTAGTATGTACACAATTTTGTGCACATGAATCCACCCCGGATGGTATATTATTAAGGTGTTTCTTTGAAGGTTCGAATTCATTACATATGGCACTAAAGGAATGCAGTAATCTTTGACCCTGAAGAAATGCAGTATATACCCACGTCCCACGTCCCACGACTCACGACCAAATCAGGTGATAAGCTTTGGATTTAATCCGCTTGGGAGAGAAAATACTCAGCCGGCGCAAGATTGACCAGGCTGTGAATGAAATCCTCATAATGAGGGCAAAGGGTCTATCACAGACTGAGGTGGCAACCCGCCTGGGGGTGGACCGGACCCTTGTATCCCGCCTTGAGAGTCTGGGCGAAATCAGGAAGGGCCGCAGCCTGGCCGTGGTTGGCTTTCCAATTTTAAACAAGGAGGAAGTCCGTGAGGCGCTGGAAGGGGAAGGTGTAGATCTTATCTTTCTCATGTCCGAAAAGGAGCGCTGGGAGTATCTAAGAGATAAGAGCGGGTTAACCCTTTTTGACTCAATCATGGAAACGATAGCTATGCTGCATTCCTTTGACCAGGTTGTGATGATCGGCTCCAACAAAAGGATCAAGATCATCGAAGCGGTCCTGGACAAGGAAGTGGTGGGCTTTGAGATTGGCGAGTCGCCCATCCAGGAAGATAAGTATGTTGAAACAGAAAACATAATTGAACTGGTTCGGGCAATTAAAGGATAGGAGGGGACCCACCTGCAGAACTTCGCTTTTATGATTCACCCTATGCACGCGGGAGATGTCAGCAGAAAATTTAAATTTGCCAGGTTTGTTCCCGACCGGGTTATTGAACGGGCATTTGCCATGCTCCCGTCGATGAATGTAGCCCATATCACAGGTGTACGCTCTTCTTTGGCTGAAACGGAAGGCTGGTTCATCGCCTGTCCCCTCACAGCAGACCTGATGATGAGACTTCCCCAGGCATATGTGTTAAAAAAGATTATCCAGGGGGGGCACGTAGCGGAAAAACTGGGCGCCAAGATCCTGGGTTTGGGCGCTTTCACCAAGGTGGTGGGAGACGCCGGCGTGACAGTGGCCAAAGAGCTGAAGATACCGGTTACTACCGGGAACAGCTACACCGTAGCTACGGCCATTGAGTCCACCAGGTCGGCGGCTCAAGCCATGGGCCATGATTTAAAAAGCTCTAACGTGGTAATTCTGGGGGCCACCGGCGCTATCGGCCGGATTTGCGCCCTGATCCTGGCCAGGGATGCCAAAAGCATGACCCTGGTGGCCAGGAATGAGCGCAAGCTGGAGGAACTGGCCGGTAAAATCCTTTACGACACGGGCCTGGCTGTGAAGGTGACCTCGGATACCAGCAAAGCTCTTCGCTCCGCCGATGTTATCATTACGGTAACCAGCTCTATTGACACGGTAATCGAGCCGGAGGACCTCAAGCCCGGAGCGGTGGTCTGCGACGTGGCCAGACCCCGTGATGTCTCGGCGCGGGTGGCCGAACTCAGGGATGATGTCCTGGTCATAGAGGGCGGTGTAGTTGAGATTCCCGGAGATGTGGAGTTCAACCTCAACTTTGGTTTTCCACCCCGCACGGCCTACGCCTGTATGGCCGAGACCATGATTTTGTCTCTTGAAAAGCGTTATGAGAGCTATACCCTGGGCCGTGAACTTACGATCGAGCAGGTTGAAGAAATTGATGTCTTAGCCAGGAAACACGGGTTTAAACTGGGCGGCTTTCGCAGCTTTGGCCGGGCCATGACCAACCAGGAAATAGAACAAATTAAACAGCGTGCCGGGCAAAATAAATTCATATAGAGCGAGATGGCCTTGACAAAGCAGGTCTGTCTTTTTATAATGTTTAGGAAAAGGCTCCGGGGGGGGTCCCAATATAAACTGTTTTTTCTAGCAATGGTTTTTCATTGTTTTTATTTTTATATCGATGCCGGAATAGGTTGGACAAAATTAACACAGAACCCGGACACACTTGGGCCACGGGGATTGGGGTAGTGGGTATTTGTTCCGGTACATAGCAAGCACTGCAGGATATTTTCTTTTGCAGTGCTTTGAGTGTAGTATAGGCCTTTTTGTATGGTATCGCATAAATAAAGGGTTTAAACATATATTTGTTTTATCATGCCTTAATACATGAATAAGGAGATAATGTTTATGAAGGAAAAGGAAGTTATCCTCACGGTGGAAGGTCTTAAAAAACTGGAGGATGAACTGGAACAGCTCAAATCAGTAAAGAGGAGAGAGGTTGCCGAGAGAATTAAACAGGCCATTGGCTTCGGGGACATCAGCGAGAATTCAGAGTACGAGGACGCCAAAAATGAGCAGGCGTTCATCGAAGGCAGCATACTGACCCTGGAAAAAATGCTGCGCAACGCGAAAATTATTGATGATGAAAACCTGGATACCAGAGTGGTATCGATCGGATCCACAGTGCTTTTAAAAGACCTTGAGAGTGGGGACGAATTTACCTATACCATCGTCGGTTCAGTTGAGGCCAATCCCGGCGCCAATAAAATATCAAACGAGTCTCCGGTTGGCAAGGCCATCCTGGGGCAACCCAAAGACCATATCGTAGAGGTTAGCGTACCGGCAGGTCAGTTGAAATACCAAATTGTGGACATTTTGCGTTAGGAACCGGGGGATTTTAATATATGTCGGAACAAAAAAAGGATATGTGTGAGGCGCTTGAGAAACCGGAAGAGGATTTGAATGAATTAATGCAGGTACGCCGTGAGAAACTTGCCGAGATCCGCGCCAAAGGCATAGAACCTTATGGTGGCCGTTTCCTACGCACGCACCAGGCAGGCGAAATCCTCGACCATTTTGCTGAGTTTGAAGACCAGAGTGTAGTTTTGGCAGGGCGTATTATGTCCCGGCGGGGTATGGGCAAGGCCACGTTTGCCCACATCCAGGACGGCTCCAGAAAAATACAGGTATATCTGCGATTAAATGATATCGGGCCGGAAGCTTACGAGCTTTTCGGCAAGTTGGACATTGGCGATATTATCGGAGTGAGCGGCAAGGTCTTCAAGACGCGTATGGGCGAGATTACTATAGCAGTGGAGCAATTTACGCTATTGTCCAAGTCATTAAGGCCGTTGCCGGAGAAATGGCACGGCTTAAAGGATGTCGACCTGCGCTACCGGCAGCGTTACGTTGACCTGATTGTAAATCCAAACGTAAAAGAAGTTTTCGAAGCCAGGAGTAAAATCATCCGGGCTATACGCGTTTTTATGGATCGCAAGGGTTTCCTGGAAGTTGAGACCCCGATGATGCAGACGATCGCCGGGGGCGCGGAGGCGCGTCCTTTTATAACCCACCACAACGCGCTGGACATCAACCTGTACTTGCGGATCGCTCCCGAATTATACTTAAAGCGCCTGCTGGTGGGGGGCTTTGAAAAAGTCTACGAAATAAACCGCAACTTCCGCAACGAGGGGATTTCGACCAAGCATAATCCCGAGTTTACCATGCTCGAACTCTACCAGGCCTATGCCGATTACCACGTCATGATGGACCTTGCCGAAGAGCTGGTCTCAACTGTTGCCGCAGAGGTTATGGGAACAACAAAGGTTGAGTACGAGGGCACGGTCATCGACCTGTCTCCGGGGTGGACAAGGATTCCCATGCTTGAAGCAGTTAAGCTGCACTCCGGGCTGGATTTCCATATGATTAAGGATGACGCGGAGGCGCGCAGCGCGGCGAAACAGGCCCGGTTGGGAATAGAACTGGACGGGACGGACACCTGGGGTTCGGTACTGAACAAGGTCTTCGATGAGGTCGTTGAGCCCAAACTGATCCAGCCCACCTTTATTATGGACTATCCTGTCGAGATATCTCCACTGGCCAAACGCAAGGCAGAAAACCCGGATTTGACCGATCGCTTTGAGCTGTTTATCTATGGCCGCGAGATGGCCAACGCTTTTTCCGAGCTAAATGACCCCATTGACCAAAAAGGCAGGTTTTTAAAGCAGGTTGAGAAGCGCAAAGCGGGTGATGATGAGGCGCATATGATGGATGAAGACTACATAAATGCTCTGGAATATGGGATGCCCCCGGCAGGCGGCATGGGCATAGGGATCGACAGGTTGGTGATGCTGTTGACCAATTCATCCTCCATACGCGACGTTTTGCTGTTCCCACTGATGAAACCACGCGAGCAAGCATAGTTGAAAATTTTTGTATCATTCCCGGACGTACCTGCTTCCGGGAATGTTTTATATGCGGCGACAATTTAAGCTCAATCAACTTGACAAAAGACACATAAACATGATAATATTAGAATCCGGGACAGCAAATATACGTCGGTTTTACGACGCAAGGCGCGAATCCGGCCAGAAAATACCAGTTGACACAGGGCCGGCAGAAATGATAGGATAACGTTTGCGTCGCGCCAAAGGGCGACACGGTCTTTGAAAACTAAACAGTGGATGGATGGAAAATAGGGCGTAAGGCGTAAGGCGTAGGGCGTAAGAAAAGAACGAAAGCTTACGGTCGACAACTTACGGCAAACGACCAACACATGACTCTCGTCAAAGCGAAAGCAAAACGAGCAGTATTCCAAACAGACGTAAGGCGAAGAAGTAAGGCGGAGGAAGAAAGGAAACTCAAAGGTTCCAAAAAGACCCAAGAGGAATACCGGGAGCCTACGACTTACGACCTACGGCTTGCGACTAAATTAACGAGCGAGATCAAATTATTCAGATATAAATGGAGAGTTTGATCCTGGCTCAGGACGAACGCTGGCGGCGTGCTTAACACATGCAAGTCGTGCGGTGAGAGGTGAGAGTTGAGAGGTTAGAAGTGAGAATAAGAAGCAATTCGGCAAGCCGAATTGCAACGATAAAAATCTCACATCCAACTTCTCACATCTCACTTCTCATAGCGGCGGACGGGTGAGTAACGCGTGGATAACCTGCCTTAATGACCGGGATAACGCCGGGAAACTGGCGCTAATACCGGATACGCTCACCCAGAACACATGTTTGGGTGAGGAAAGGAGCAATCCGCATTAAGATGGGTCCGCGTCCCATTAGCTAGTTGGAGGTGTAAGAGACCCCCAAGGCGACGATGGGTAGCCGGCCTGAGAGGGTGGACGGCCA